>NZ_SOGU01000012.1:0-201096 GCF_004403275.1 Cryobacterium sp. TMT4-10 | reverse complement strand
GGCGGCGGCCTGCGCGGCGGCGGCCTGCGCGGCGGCGGCCTGTTCGGCGGCCTGCTTCGCGGCCAGCTCGGCGGCCTGCTTCGCGGCTTGCTCGGCGGCCACCCGGTCGACCTCGGCCGTGGAGGCCCGCACAGTCGCCGTTTCGGCCCTGGTCTGGTCGACGAGATCGAAGACCCGCTCGGGTTCGAGAACGGTGTAATGGGCCAGTGAGGTGACGGCGCTGGAGAGGGACGTGATGTCCGTCTTGCCCTGGCCCGCCTCCATCACCATTTGGGCGTCCGAGAGAACGCTCCTCGCGGCAAACGCCGCATGCGCCGGCAAGATGACGGCGAAGCCGGACGTCTGCTCGGGATGGGCGCCGGTGGTCACAGACAGTGCCTTCGTGGCGGCGACGCGCTCGCTCTCGGCCTGGGCCGACAGGGTCTGCCAGACGAGACCGGTGCCCAGGATGGACCCGACCGCAAGAACGGCACCGGCAACGAGCAGGCGCTGGCGTCCTCTGCGCCGATGGGTCTCCTCATGGCGGGTGACGCCATGGTCGGCGCTGGCTTGGTCTGCACCGGCCTGATCGGCACTGGCTTCGTCGTTACCGACTTGACTGCCGGTTTCCTCGGTGATGGCGGACAGGAACAATTCAAATTCAGAGGTAGGCATGACTTCCACGGAGCGAATCGCTCGTGCGTGAAGCGCCAACGGTTCTTGTTCGACTTCCTCAGGCGGGGACCCGCCCGGGCGAAGCTGCAAAAATGCACCCGTTTTCTGCATAAATCCTCATGTTAAGCTGGCAAACTCCCGTTAAGAGTGGCTGACCGGTGCTCTTCCGCAGCCGGTCTGGCCAGTTGATCTCACGCTGATCGGGAGATCCGCTCTCGCGCCTCATTCCGTTGGTTTGTCTGGACGTGCCCCCTCAACAGGCCGCCCACATGCCGGCGCGGGCCAGCGCTGCGGAGTCTTCGGCGGCTCGGAGGAGACCGTAATAAGCGTCGTTCGGGGCGATCATGAGCGACTCGGCCGCACCGGCGGCGACGAGTTCGTAGTTGACGAAACGCCCGTCATCGGTCCACAGGTAGAACAGGCTGCGGCCGTACCGGTCGGTCGGATCCCGGTCCGCCGTGACCCAGACGGTGCTGCCGTCGGGCAGCATTGCCTCCAACTGGGCTCTCGCCTCAGCGCCGAAGCATTCGGCGGCGTCGCCGATCTCGGGAGTGTCGAGTCCGACCAGCCGCACCTTGACGTCATCGGTGTTCGGCACGAGGTCGTTGGGCGCACCGGCGCTGAGAAAGAGGGTGTCACCGTCGTGCACATGCTCGACGGTCATGGCGACCGCGTTGGCCGGTCTCCCCGGAACCGCGGCCGGGGACACGCTCGGGTCGCCGGCCGCGGCCGAAGAGTCCGTGCTACCGGAGCCCGGGTCTCCCACCTGAGTGCTGCTCGAGTCGTTGCTGCCGGAGCCCGTGCCGCCGATGCTCTGCCAGCCTCGGAGCCAGGTGTCCGCCACCGAAGCGAGCGGTCCCGGCCCCTGCAGCGCGACGACCCCGAGCAGGCCGGCAACCACCACCAGAACCAGCAGGCGCGAACCGGACTTTCTCTTCTTCCCCATGCCTTGAGACTAGGAGATCGCGCGACCCACGCGCCCCACGCGACCCAGACTCGCGTTGCCTGAACGGGCGCCGGGTCGGCGTAATCGCTGCCGGCAGATCAGCCGCGTCCCTGACGAATTCGACGGAGATTTTGCCCAAAACGCCCCCAAACCCACCGAAACGCCCTCTTTACAGCAGAATCTCCGTCGAATTGGTTCGGGGACCCACGCGGGAGCCGCGAGCGACGGCCGATCCGCGCAACCGATCGATCCGCGCTCACACGGCCAGGCCCGGCTCCGTCCGTGACGCACTGCGCTCGTGCGGCGTGGCCGCCAGCGAGACGGCCTGGGTGGAGAGGGAGGCAGTCGAGAGCGACGTGGCCGACAGGGACGGAGCACCGCGCCGATCGAGGTGGATCCCCGCGAGCATGCAGCGGATGGAGCCGCCCGCCAGCTCGATCGTGGGCACGTCGAGGGGCAGAATCGTGCAGCTGCGCTCGATCACGCTGCGCTGCCCGGCGGTGAGGCAGTCGAGGGCGCGGCGCGAGAGCACCAGCATCCGCCCGCCCGGGCCGTGCAGCTCGATGGCGTTGCCAGCGAAGTTGCGGATCTGCTCCCGGTCGAGGGCGATCACCTCGCGGTCCTGCGCGGTGAGTCGTTCCACGACGTGGCTGCGCCGCGAGGACGACTGGATCAGGTCCAGCCCGACCAGGGCGAAGTCCGTGGCGATGCACATCAGGACATTGGTGTGATAGATCGGCCGGCCGCTCTCGTCGGCCGCGTCGAAGACGATCGGTTCGTAGCCGAAATTGGTGCAGAAGCGCTCCAGCGCGATCGGGTCCGCCCGGCGCGACCGGGCCACATAGGCGATCCGCCCCGCGTGGTCGAGCACCATCGCCCCGGTCCCCTCGAGGAAGACGTCGTCGAGTTCGAGCCCGGAATAGTCGACGACGTCCTGCACCCGGTAGCGCTGTTTCAGCATCTCGACGATGTCGCCGCGGCGTTCCGTGCGGCGATTCGGCGCGTGCATCGGGTACAGGGCCACATGCCCGCCCGCGTGGGTGGAGATCCAATTGTTCGGGAATACGCTGTCCGGCCGCCCGGGCCCGTCGTCGTCGAACAGGTGCACGACGATGCCCCGTGACTCCAGAGTCTCGGCCACCCGGGTCACCTCGGCGTAGGCGGCTTCGGCGATCAGGGCCGCATCGTGCCCGGCATCGACGGATTGGAAGGCGTTGTCGTGCGCCGTTTCCGGGTTGGGCGTGAAGAAATGAGGTCGGATCAGCAGAACGGCCGACGGGGCCTGTACGGACATCGGACTCAGACTCGGCTCAGACTCGAATTCGGACTCAGGCTCGGACTCAGACGAGAACGGGCGCGCCGGCGGTGACGAGCCCGAACAGGTCCTTCGGGTCGTCGGGGTCGGCCACGAGGTCGATGTCGGTGTAGAACCGGGTCTGGTCGACGGCATCCTGCAGGAAGCGGAGCGCGGAGAAGTCCTCGATGGCGAAACCGACCGAGTCGAAGACGGTGATCTGATCAACGGATGTGCGTCCAGAAGCCTGGCCGAGGAGGACCTGCCACATCTCGGTGACGGGGAACTCGGGGTGCATCTGCTGGATCTCGCCCTCGATCCGGGTCTGCGCCGTGAACTCCACGAAGACGTCCGAGCGGTGCAGGATGGCGCCGTCGAGTTCGGTCTTGCCCGGGCAGTCCCCGCCGATCGCGTTGATGTGCACTCCGGGGCCGACCATGGCGTCGGTGAGCACGGTGGCGTTCGCCTTGTCCGCGGTGCAGGTGGTGATGATGTCGGCGCCGGTCACGGCATCCGTGGCGCTGGCCGCGACGACGATCTCGAAACCGAGCGGAGCCAGGTTGCGCACGAACTTCGCGATGGCGTCGGGATCGGTGTCCCAGACGCGCAGCCGGTTGATGCCGAGCAGGCCGCGGAACGCCAGGGCCTGGAATTCGGACTGCGTGCCCGTGCCGATCATCGCCATGGTCTGCGAGTCGGGCCGGGCCAGGGCGCGGGCGACCATGGCCGAGGTGGCGGCGGTGCGGAAGGCCGTGAGCACGGTCATCTCGGACCAGAACGTGGGGTAGCCGCTCTGCACGTCGGCGAGGACGCCGAATGCGGTGACGGTCTGCAGGCCGCGCGACGGGTTCGACGGATGTCCGTTGACGTACTTGAATCCGTACGTGACGCCGTCGCTCGTGGGCATGAGTTCGATCACGCCGAGCGGGGAATGGCTGGCCACCCGCGGCGCCTTGTCGAACGTGGGCCAGCGGCGGAAGTCGCGCTCGATGTACTCGACCATGTCCGTGAGGATGCGCTCCACCCCGGTTTCGGCTGCCCACCGGTTGATGTTTCCCACGTCCACAAATCGCACCATGTGCGGCTCCTCTCGATCAGGGTTTCAACCGTATGCATAGGCGATGTGCAGCCGCCATGGGTTCATCGCCGCAATCTGACCACTTCATCGATCACTCTGTGCGGTGTTTATATACACTTTGGGTAATGTATCCCCTCGGCGACCTCGACCGCCGCCTCCTGTCCGCCCTGCGCGTGAACGGCCGCGAGCCCGTCGCCAGCCTGGCCCGCGACCTCGGGGTCACGAGGTCGACGATCAACAGCCGCCTCAAGCGTCTCACCGACTCCGGCACGGTGGTCGGGTTCGGCGTCAGGATCAGGGAGGACCGGGACCCCAATTCGATCCGGGCGATCACGCTGATCGAGGTGGAGGTCCGGGCCATCGCCCAGGTCATCCACGCCCTGCGCGGCTATCCGGAGGTGAAGGCCCTGCACTCCACGAACGGCGGCTGGGACCTGGTCGCCGAGCTGCGCACCGACACCCTGGCCGACTTCGACCGACTGCTCGGGCAGGTGCGCTCGATCGAGGGCGTGCTGAACAGCGAGACCAGCCTGCTGCTCAGTTCGGTCTCGACCGGGGACCTGCCCGGCACCTGAGACGCCGAACCTAGGAGTTCAGCGAGGAGGCGAGGCCCGAGGAGAGCATGGACAGCACGAACCCGGCCGCCGTGACGATCCAGGCGACGGTCTTGTTCTCCGCGTACCCGGCCAGTGGCCGGCCGTGTTTGTCGCGCTGGGCGCCCGCCAGGACGAGGATCAGGTCGATCAGCCACCAGAGCCCGAAGCCGCCCACCGTCAGCAGCTTCAGCAGGCCGGTTCCGACCTTGCCAAGGTAGAACCGGTCGATGGCGAGGAAGCCGAGCAGCCAGGCGAACAGCCAGGTCGCCACGAACGACTTCGGCGGCGGCGAGTAACCGGGCGTGACTGGCGGGTACGGCTGCGGAAGGTACTGCTCTGTCATGGCGGGGATCTCCTTGTCGATGAGAGAGTGTCGCTAGACATAGTGATACCGATACCCGACCCGTGGGCCTTGAACCTCAGATCAGGCCGGGGAACCGCCCGCAATCTCGTAGGACCACAGCTCGCTGCTCATCCCGACGGGCGGCCGCGCCGCGGGCTCGCCCTCCGTGGCCGGCTCGGCGCGGTGGCCGTGTCCGAAGGCCGGCGAGCTGACCCAGGCCCGGAAGGAGTCCTCATCGGCCCAGCGGGTCACGACCAGCCAGGTGTGGCGGTCATCCGTGGGCCTCAGCAGTTCGAATCCCTCGAAGCCGGGCCGGTCGTCGACGGCCCCGGCTCGGGCGGCGAACCGGCGTGCCAGCTCGTCACCGTTGTCGCCCGGCACGGTGATCGCGTTGATTTTGATGATCGTCATCGAAGTTCTCCCTCTCGTTGATCCACAGTCTGCGTCCCATGCTGTCACTCCCGGATACCTATGCTGGAGTCGACATGCGACTCTTCCTGATCCGCCACGGCCAAACGCCCGCCAACGTCCTCGGACAGCTCGACACCTCCCACCCGGGGCCGGGCCTGACCGAGCTCGGCACGCGGCAGGCCGCCGTGATCCCGGACACGCTCCGGCTGGACTCGGTCGACGCCATCTTCGCGTCGACCCTTCGTCGCACGCAACTCACGGCCCGGCCTCTGGCTGCCGACCGGTCCATCGAGGTGCGGGTGTCCCCCGGGCTGCACGAGATCGAGGCCGGCTCCCTCGAGGGGCTGAACGACCCGGCATCCGTTCACACGTACATGCAGACCGTCTTCGCCTGGGGCGCCGGCGATCTCGACGCCCGGATGCCGGGGGCCTCGGACGGACACGCGTTCTTCGCCCGGTACGACGCCGACATCGCGGCCGCCACCGCCGACGTCGAGACGGCCGCCGTCTTCAGCCACGGCGCGGCGATCCGGGTCTGGACCGCGGCCCGCACCCTCAACATGCCGCCCCGATTCGCGGGCTCGCACGACCTCGAGAACACGGGAGTGGTGGAACTGAGCGGCTCAGCGACGGATGGCTGGACGCTCGTTTCGTGGGTCGGCCTGCGGATCGGCGGGCCTCTGGCCGACCTGGATACCGAGGGCGCCCAGCCAGTGGCGTGACCGCCGGCTTCAGATCTCTCTCCCCCGCGGCACCTTCGGCCGGACGAGGGCGTGACTGTCCCGCAGCAGTTGCTCGACCAGGGCGTCGTCGATCTGCCCGTCAAGCACGATCGTGATCCAGTGCTTCTTGTTGAGGTGGTAGCCCGGCGTGATCTGCTGCGGGAACTCCTCCCGGAGCGCACGGCTCTCCTCCGGGTCGCACTTGAGTGAGACCGCGAGCGGTTCGCCAGCGAGGGCGCTCAGGGCGAAGATCTTGCCGTTGCCGCTGGTCTTGAACACGCTTGTCTCCTCACCGAAGGGGAACGTCTCAGTCGCCTGCGGAAGACTCAGGCAGAACTCGGCAAGGGCATCCGGTGTCATGGCTACGAGACTAGACGGACTCCGGCGCGACGGTGAAGTCCGGCTCCGTCGCCGCACGGACCTCCTCGACGGTGACGCCGGGGGCCAGACGTCGCAGCAGGAGTCCGGCATCCGTCACATCGAAGACGGCGATGTCGGAGATGATGCGGTCGACGACCTTCAGTCCGGTCAGCGGGAGGCTGCATTCGTTGACGATCTTCGCCGACCCGTCCCTGGCCGTGTGCTCGGTGAGCACGACCACGCGGGGGGTGCCCGCCACGAGGTCCATGGCGCCGCCCATGCCCTTGACCATCTTTCCCGGGATGGTCCAGTTGGCCAGGTCACCGCGGCCGGAGACCTGCATGGCACCCAGAATGGCCACCTTGATGTGCCCGCCGCGGATCATGCCGAACGAGGCCGACGAGTCGAAGATCGAGCCGCCGGGCTGCACCGTGACGGTCTGCTTGCCGGCGTTGATGAGGTCGGCGTCTTCCTCGCCGTCGAACGGGAACGGGCCCATGCCGAGCAGCCCGTTCTCGCTCTGCAGGGTCACCTGCACGCCATCGGGCAGGTTGTTGGCAACGAGCGTGGGGATGCCGATGCCAAGGTTCACGTAGTCGCCGTCGGAGAGTTCCTCGGCCGCGATTGCGGCCATTTCGTCGCGCGTCCATGCCATGGTCTTGCTCCTTGCGGTCGGTGTGTGGTCGGTGCGGTGTGTGGTCGGTGCGGTGTGTGGCTGGTGCTTGTGTGCCCGGCGAGTTCGTCAGGCCGGCACGGTCACGGGCCGCGGGCGCACCGTGCGCTGTTCGATGTCCTTGACCCGATTCGAGGCCCGCACCAGGCGCTGCACGAACACCCCGGGGGTGACAACGTCGTGAGGGTCGATCTCGCCGGGCTGCACGATGATCTCGGCCTCGGCGATCGTCAGACGGCCGGCCGTCGCCACCACGGGGTTGAAGTTGCGGGCGGTGTAGCGGTAGACGAGATTGCCCGCGGTGTCGGCCCGATAGGCGTGCACGAGGGCGACATCCGCGATGATCGCCCGCTCCTGGAGGTAGGTCTCGCCGTCGAAGTCGGCGAGCGGCTTGCCCTCGGCGATCAGGGTGCCCACGCCGGTCTTCGTGTAGAAGGCCGGGATGCCGGCGCCGCCCGCGCGGAGCCGCTCGGCCAGGGTGCCCTGCGGGCTGAACTCCACCTCCAGCCTGCCGTCGATGAGCTGCTCGGCGAAGAGCTTGTTCTCCCCCACGTAGGAGGCGATCACCCGCCGCACCTGGCCGGCCTCGAGTAGAACGCCGAGGCCCTTGCCGTCGACGCCCATATTATTGGACACGACGGTGAGATCCTTCACCCCGGATGCCCGCACGGCGTCGATCAGGTCGGCCGGGATGCCGCAAAGACCGAAGCCGCCGACCGCCAGGACCATGCCGTCCCGGAGGACGTCGCTGAGAGCGTCATGTGCGCTGGACCGAACCTTGGTCATGGAATTCTCCTCGTTGAGCATCCGTGTTGATCAATCGGGTTGAGCATCCGGTTCGTATCCACCTTATGGACGCTGCGTCTGTCCGTCATGTTAGGGGTCTGATCGGGCGGCTGTCAATCAGGGCGGATCTGCCCATTTCATTGTGTATCCACGCCGTGATCACTAGGCTGCACAACATCCACATTATGGACAGGAGCCAGGCATGACCGGCATGAAAATCAATCAATCCGTCCCGGTGCAGGGCGCCCAGGTGGTCACCCGCGTCGCCAGGCTCCTGCAGCTCGTCGGACGCAATCCCGCCGGCACTCCCCTGGCCGAGATCGTGCGGGACTCCGGGCTGACCAGGCCCACCGTGCACCGGTTGCTCAGTTCTCTGGCCGCCGAGGGCCTGCTCGACCATGATCCGGTCACGCACACGTGGCACTACGGGCCGGAGATCTTCGTGATGGGAACGGTCGCCGCCCACCGCTACCCGATCGAGGAGCTGGCGCGGCCGAGCCTGCTCCGTTTGGCGGAGGAAACCGGCGAAAGCGCATTCCTCTCGATCCGGCGCGGCGCGGAGACGGTGTGCCTGCTGCGCGAGGAGGGCAGCTTCCCCATCCGGTCGTTCGTGCTCTACGAGGGCCTGCGGCTGCCGCTCGGGGTCGCCTCGGCGGGCCTGGCCATCCTGGCGTACCTGCCCGAGTCCGAGGTCGGGCAGCTCCTGGTGCAGGACGACGCCTTCGTCGATCGGTGGGGTCAGAACCACTCGCCCACCGCCATCCGGGCCAATCTGGAACAGACCAGGATCACCGGCTACTCGGTCAACCCGGGGTTGATCCTGGAGGGCAGTTGGGGAATGGGGGCGGCCATCTTCGACCGCTCCGGGCAACCCGCCTGGGCTCTGTCGTTGACGGGCATCGAGCGGCGTTTCACCGCGGAGCGGCGGGAGATCCTCGGCCAGCTGCTGCTCGAGGAGGCCAGCCGCATCACCCAGGCGCTGCAGCGCGCACGCGTCTAGGGCCTGTCGACGGCGCACGGGCCACCCGTGCATTAGCCTCCAGAGATGGGGACTTGGGACGTTGTCGTGGTCGGATCAGGGGTATGCGGGCTCACGATCGCCCACAATCTGCAGGAGCACGGACGTTCGGTGCTGCTGTTGGACAAGGGATCGCGCCCGGGCGGACGCCTGGCGAGCCGCCCCCTCGCCGGGGCGCTGCTCAACCCCGCCGCCGACACGGTCGTCACCCACGATGCGCACGTGATGAGGGAGATCGCCCGCAGAACCGAAGCCGAGTTCGCTGCGGAACCGGATCATGGCGCGCGCTGGCGATTCGCGGCATCCGCCGGCGATGTGGCTCGCACGTGGGCGGCCGGCACCACGCTTCAGCGCACCTTTGTGACGCAGATCGAGGTGGCGGACTCCGGGCTCCTCCGCGTTGTACCCCACGCGTCCGGCGACCCCGTCATCTGCCAGGCGGTCGTGCTGACTCCGCCGGTTCCGCAGAGCGTTCAGATTCTGCGCACGAGTCACCTCAGGGTCAGCGCGGCCCTGGCGGAGGTCGGCTACGACAAGCGGGCCGTGCTGCTGTGTGTCCTGCGCGGGGATGTGGGCAGCGAGCTGGCGTCGCACGAATCGACACTCGTCGACGCCATCCGCGTTCGGCGGCGGGACGACTCGGGGCTGGTCTGGCTGGAGGTCTTCGCGACCCCGCACTGGAGCGAGTCCACCTGGAACCTGGACGCGAATTTCGTCCACTCGGCGCTGCTGGTCGAGATGAAGCGGCTGTTCCCCGGTGCGCACGCCGTGGACTCCGAGCTGAAGCGCTGGCGTTACGCGAATGCGGTCGCCGCGCTGCCGGGCGCCGGGTTTGATCAGAGCCAGGACCACCCGGGTATCTTCGTCGCGGGTGACGGCTTCGGCAGTGTGGACGGGCATCCGGCCGGGGTCTCTCGCGCGGTCCGCTCCGGCCTGGACGTGGTGCGGGCGCTCTCCTGAGAGTCGTCGATCACTGGGGTGGCTCCAGCACAGCGTGCGGTGCCGCGTCTAACCAATTCGACGGAGATTCTGCCGTAAAAACCCGATTTCAGCCCGATTAGGGCCGATTTGGGCAAAATCTCCGTCGAATTCGTTCAGTCAGACGTGGTCGCGCCAGCTGTGCTCGGGTGCGTAGCCGAGCATCCGCCGGGCCTTGTCGATCGAGAGCAGGGTGACGTTCTCGCCGACCTCCCGCAGGTCGACTCCCGGGAAGACCTCGGCGGCCAGCTCGGCGTTCGGCCGGCTCATCACCGTGTCGGCCGCGGCGATGATGAATGCCTCGAAGCCCGGCTTCGCGTTCTCCAGGGCCCGCAGCACGGCCTGGGCGCCGTCACGGCCGTCGATGTAGCCCCACAGGTTCCATTTGCGCAGGGTGGCGTCGGCGTCGAAGGCGGGGAAGGCCGCGTAGTCCTCCGGGTCCTTCACGTTGGAGAACCGCAGCGCCGTGATGCTGAGCTCGGGGTCCCAGCGGGTGAGCTGGATCGCCATCTGCTCCTCGAGATGCTTCACCAGCGAGTAGGTGCTCTCGGGCCGGGCCGAGTATTCCTCGTCCACCGGAAGGTAGGGCGGGGCGATGTCGAACGGCAGCCCGAGCACGGTCTCGCTGGACGCGTAGACCAGCTTCTTGATGCCCGCCCGCCGGGCCGCCTGGAACACGTTATAGGTGGAGAGGATGTTGTTGTGGAACGTGGCCACGTCGGGAACCAGGCCAGGTGCCGGGATCGCACCCAGGTGCACGATGGCGTCGAACCCGGTGTGCCGGTCGTCGACACCGAGGACCGCGTCGACGACCTGGCCGTAGTCCTTCAGATCGACGACGACCAGACCGGGGTTCCGGTCGCCGTCGCGGTCGAGGTTCAGCACCTCGTGGCCCTCGGCGATCAGCCGCTGCACGACCGTCCGGCCGAGTTTTCCGCTTCCGCCTGTGACAACAACCCTCATGGAGAACTCCTCTTTCGTTGATCACAAGCGTACGTTGCAACGCCGTGCCGCCCACCCGGCTCGCTCGCCCGAAAGCCGGAGAGAGAATGAAGGAGTGAGCGACGCCGGCGAATTCGTGGACATGACACTCCGAAACGAGGGGGATGCGTACCGGGCGGCGGCGGAGAAGGACCGCCTGGGCAGTGACCTGCGGTTCTACGGTGCGACGGTCGGTGCGGTGCGGGGCACGATTCGCGATGTCGCCCGCCGGTATCCCGGTCTGACGCACGACGACATCACCGCGCTGAGTTCTGAACTGTGGGCGGTGCCGGTGTTCGAGCGCCGCCTCGCGGCAGTCGTGCTGCTGCAGTCGAACGTGCTCGTTCTGGACAACTCGGATCTGACCCGGATCGAGGGCTTCGTGCGCGGCGCACGTCTGCCTGCCCTGGTCGATCCGCTCGCCCGCGACGTGGTCGCTCCCCTGCTGGAAAGGCTCGACCAGTCCGGTCGCACCCGGGCGAACATCGTTCTCGAGCGCTGGGCCGGGGACAGCGACCGGTGTCTCCGCCGGGCCGCCCTGCTGGCGACGACCCTCCGGTAGAGCGGCCTCGGCAAGAGCGTCAGAGCTGCGGCAGCACCTGCTCGCGCACCTGCTTGCGCAGGATCTTGCCGAGCATCGAGCGCGGCATGTCCTGGATCTGTACGATCCGCCGTGGGATCTTGTACGCCGCGAGGTGCTCGCGGCAGTGCGCGCGCAGGGCCTCCTCGTCGAGCCGGGCGCCCGGTTTGAGTTCGACCGCGGCGACGACCAGTTCCCCGCCGCGTTCGAGTGCCTTGCCGAACACGGCCGCGTCGACGACATCCGCGTGCAGGCGGAGCACGGCCTCGACCTCGGAGGGCGAGACGTTGAAACCGCCGGTGATGACGAGTTCCTTGGCGCGGTCCACGATCGTGGTGAAGCCGTCTTCGTCGACGGTCACGATGTCCCCGGTGCGCAGCCAGCCGCCGGGCAGGAGCGTCTTCGCGGTTTCCTCCGGGTTGTTCCAATAGCCCTGGAAGACCTGCGGGCCGTTCAGGAGCAGCTCTCCCGGCTCGCCCTGCGGCACCTCCCGGGTGGGGTCGTCCAGGTCGACGACCTTCATCCGGGTGGACGGGAACGGCACGCCGATCGTGCCCGTGCGCCGGGTCGGGTGGAACGGGTTGCCCAGCGCGACCGGCGAGGATTCGGTCATGCCGTAGCCCTCCACGAGCAGGCCGCCCGACACCGATTCCCACAGTTCGACCACGTGGTCGGGCAGGTTCATCGCACCGGAAATGCAGTATTTGCAGGAACGGAGCGAGATTCCGCGCTCTTTCGCGACCACGGCGGTGCGCTCGTAGATGGGCGGCACCGCGCAGTAGACCGTCGCAGGCGACTTCTTCATGGCGTCGAGGATCAGGTTGGGGTCGAACTTGGGGAACAGCACCAGCAGGGCCTGCTTACGGATGCCGTAGGTCAGGTAGAGCGTCATGCCGAACGCGTGGAACATGGGCAGGATCGCGTAGAAGATCTCCTTGCGGTACTCGGCCCCCTGCATCCAGGCCTCGCCCTGCAGGGCGTTGGAGTACAAGTTGAAATGGGTCAGCATGGCGCCCTTGGGCTGGCCGGTCGTGCCGGAGGTGTACTGGATGGCCGCGAGATCGGTGACCGCGGGCCGGGGGTGCTCTGGATCGATCGGACCGTGGCTGAGCAGGTCTTTCCAGGGGATCGTTTTCGGGGCCGGCCCGGTCAGTGCCTCACGGGACTCGCGCAGGCTCTTCACCGGCAGGTGCAGGGCGAGGCGCTTGATCGCGGGGAACGCCTCGAGGAGGTTGACGGACACGATGTGGTCGATCTCGATGTCCGCGGGGAAGGTGCGAATGGATGCGACGGACTTGTCCCAGGCGATCACGATGCGGGCCTGGTGGTCCTCGAACTGGTGGCGCAGCTCCCGGGCGGTGTAGAGCGGGTTGTGCTCCACCACGACGGCGCCCAGGCGCAGCACCGCGTAGAAGGCGACAACGTGCTGGGGGCAGTTCGGCAGGAGCAGGGCCACACGGTCCTCCGCCCGCACTCCGAGGCCGCGCAGGCCCTCCGCCGCCCGGTCGATCTGGTCGCCGAGCTCGGTGTAGCTGGTGCGGCGGCCGAAGAACTCCAGCGCCGGATGGCTGCCGGCCTCGGCCACGGAACGCTCCAGCATGGCCACGAGCGACTCCTCGGGGAGGTCGATTTCGGCCGGGACGCCCGGCTGGTAATTCTTCACCCAGGACTGTTGTTCGATATTCGACATTCTCATATCCTCCCGCGATTCACCCCGCGGCTTGGACAGGGTAGACGAACAGGGCGCCCACGTCGACTACCGTTGTAATATGCACACCCCTGACACCAGCGAGGCAGAGACTGCCCGCGTAACGAAGACCTTCGCCGACCTTGGGCTCGGAGATTCAATGCTCAAGGCCCTCAAGGACGTCGGGTACGAGACTCCCTCCGCCATCCAGGCCGCCACCATCCCCCCGCTTCTCGCGGGGCGCGACGTGGTGGGCCTCGCCCAGACCGGAACCGGCAAGACGGCCGCGTTCGCCCTCCCGATCCTGTCGCGCCTCGACCTGGCGCAGAAGACCCCGCAGGCACTCGTGCTCTCCCCGACCCGTGAGCTCGCCCTGCAGGTCTGCGAGGCATTCGAGAAGTACGCCGCCCACATGCGGGGCGTGCACGTGCTCCCCGTCTACGGCGGCCAGGGCTACGGCGTGCAGCTCTCCGCGCTGCGCCGCGGGGTGCACATCGTCGTCGGCACGCCCGGCCGCATCATGGACCACCTCGAGAAGGGCACGCTCGACCTGTCGCAGCTGAAGTACCTGGTGCTCGACGAGGCCGACGAGATGCTGAAGATGGGCTTCGCCGAAGACGTCGAGACGATCCTGGCCGACACCCCGGAGGACAAGCAGGTCGCCCTGTTCTCGGCGACCATGCCCGCGCAGATCCGACGGATCTCGAAGAAGTACCTGAACGACCCCGAAGAGATCACGATCAAGAACAAGACCACGACCTCCGTGAACACGACCCAGCGCTATCTGATGGTGTCGTACCCGCAGAAGGTCGACGCGCTCACCCGCATCCTCGAGGTGGAGAACTTCGAGGGCATGATCGTGTTCACCCGTACCAAGAACGAGACGGAACTGCTCGCCGAGAAGCTCCGCGCACGTGGCTACTCGGCCGCGGCCATCAACGGCGACGTCGCCCAGGTGCAGCGTGAGCGCACGGTCAACCAGCTCAAGTCCGGCAAGCTCGACATCCTGGTCGCAACGGATGTCGCCGCCCGCGGCCTCGACGTGGATCGAATCAGCCACGTCGTCAACTACGACATCCCGATCGACACCGAGTCGTACGTGCACCGCATCGGCCGCACCGGCCGTGCGGGCCGCAGCGGCGCCGCGATCAGCTTCGTCACGCCCCGCGAGCGCCACCTGCTCAACGCGATCGAGAGGGCGACCCGCCAGCCGCTGACGCAGATGCAGCTGCCGAGCTTCGAAGACGTGAACGTCACCCGTCTGGCCCGCTTCGACGATGCGATCACCGAGGCTCTCAGCCAGTCCGACCGGATCAGCGCCTTCCGCGACATCATCGGCCACTACGTCGCACACCACGACGTGCCCGAGGCCGACGTGGCCGCGGCCCTCGCCGTCGTCGCCCAGGGCGAGACGCCCCTGCTGCTCACCCAGGCGGATGCCCGCGCCCAGCGGCCCGAGCGTGCCGACCGCGGCGACCGCGCCGAGCGCGCCCGCGCCGATGCCGGTCGCGGTGACCGCCGTGACGACCGCGGCGAACGCGGCGAACGCGGCGAACGCGTGGAGCGCGTGGAACGACGCCCCCGCGACAGCAACCGGTCGATGGCCTCGTACCGGATCGAGGTCGGCAAGCGCCACAAGGTGGAGCCCCGGCAGATCGTCGGAGCGCTCGCCAACGAGGGTGGCCTGAGCCGCGAGGACTTCGGTCACATCCAGATCAACCCCGAGTATTCGCTCGTCGAACTGCCCGCCGACCTTCCCAGCGACGTTCTGGCCCGCTTGGACAACACCCGCATCAGCGGCAAGCTGATCGAGATCCGCGCCGACGGCGGCCCGGTGCGCCGTGAGGACCGGGCCGAACGCCCGCCGCGCCGGCCTCGCGACTAGTCGCGACGCTGATAACGACGTGAGGGGCTCGGAGTAGCCGGCTCAGCCCGCGAGGCCGCTGTTGGCCACTTCGAACTCCTCCACGTCGATGATCTGCATGGCCTGCTCCGCGCTGCTGTCGGCGCGGACGGCACTCGCTGCCTCCCGGCTCGCCGCGAGGGCATACGTCGTCTCCCACAGGGTGATCGACAGGGCCTTGCCCTCCTCCAGGCTGGTTAGAAAGTAGACCCCGCGGCATCCGGGGATTGCCAGCACCCGCGCAACGGTCTCCTCGGTGTGGTCCACGACGGTTTCCGGCCCTGTCCGATAGGTGCTGACTCGAGCGAACATGACTTCTCTCCTTCTGGCGACGGCTTCTCACGAGTACTGACACCAGTAAGGACCGAAGGTCGTCCTCGCACAATGCGGCTATGACACAACCCGGATTCGAGGAACACTGGGCGTAGGCCCGAGGGCAGGACGCATTCTCGGATCTCACGGCGGGAGATGAGCATGCGATCTGTGGTGAAGGGTGGTGCGCTGGTCGTCGCGGCAACGACGTTCCTGACCGGGTGCACGGCGCAGGCAGCCACGGATGCGCCGGACGGCCTGACCTGGGCCGAGCGCTGGTCCGAGACCTGGAACGGCTTCTTCGACAGTTGGCTGGCACCGCTCGCGTCGCCGGGGTGGGCAATGCTCATGCTGGCCGCGCTTGCCCTCGTCCTCGCCCGGCTGCTCGCGTTCATCCCGATCATGTGGAGGGGCAGGACCAGCCAGACAACCGTGAATCGATTCAAAGGGTGGGGACTCGCACTGATCCTGACCGGAGCCGTGGCGGTGGTCTCGTGGGCGGGCGGCGCCGGGGCCCGCTGGCTGTTGGCCGCTGCCGGGACCCTTGCGGTCGTCGCCGGCACGGCCGCCTTCTCCCGCGGGCTGGCCACCGACCGCCGGATCTCCGTTCAGGTCCGCGACGACACCGGCAAACCCGTCGAGTCGCGCACGAGGAATGTCATGGTCCTGTTGACCGGGCTCGGCGGGAGCAAACCCGAAGGATTGCACTTCGCGATCGGGAGCGACGTCGAGGTCCTCTCCGATGCGTCGCTCTCGGGCGTGCTGCCGGGCAAGGTGCTGGCCGTGCTGCAGGCCGTTTCGACCTTCGTCTTCGGCACCGCTCCCTGGCGTCTGTGGGTGGATGCCACGAGCCAGGACAATCTCGCCGTGAGCCTGACCCGCCACGGCCGGCAGGTTGACGCCACGGCCATCAACCGTGACGAGCTGAGATTGACCGAGGTCGATGGGGGCGGCGACGTCGACCTGGACAAGTTCGTGGCGGCATTCGCGCTGACGGCCCTCACCGAGGGCTACACGGATCTTGAGGGGCTCGCCGGCGCATCATCCTGGCGTGCGCTCGGACTGCACTACGTCGCGTCCACCGATTTCTACGACGACGACCGTGCCGCGAGTGCTCTCCGGCTCCTGAGCAGCGCCGTCAACCTCGACCCGAACAGCCACGCCGCGAGGCTCCTGCTTCAGTTCAGACAGCACCGCTCCGCAACGGAGTTCGAGGAGCTCCGGCGCTACGCCGACTGGCTCAGCAATGAAGCGGACCATCTGGAGGCGAAGCACCAGCCCGCGCACAGGTCGCCGTGGTGGTCGCGGACCCCCGCATTCCCCGTTCCCACCGAGACGGATCCCGTGGCCGCGGATTTTGCGATGCACTACCGACGGGTGCTCCTGAACTATGTGATCACCGTGGAGAACCTCGCGTCGATCCCGGATCAAGGGTCCGACCCGAGTACCACTCCGCAGGTGAGCCACGCGAGGGAGCGGGCTCTGCAACTGGTGCGCCTGATCGATGGCAGCAGAGGCGCGGAGGGCAGTCGGGGGCCAGAACTCACCCTGCTGGAACAGAACATGCGACTGGTGGCCGCCACCGGCTACGTCGCCCTGGGCGGGTCACAGGACCTCGCCGAGATCAATGGCCGGATCAAGGAAGCCGGCATGTCTGCCTCGCCCTGGGTGCGCTACGACCTGGCGTGCATGCTCTACGCCCAAAGCCGGGAGCAGACGAACGAGAAATGGAAGGAAGAGTTGCGGAATCTCGCCCTCGAGCACCTCGAGTACGCGATGATCGCCGAGCGACCGCGCAACTTCGTCTGGAAGGACCCGATGCTGGTCGAGCTGCACCCCGATCCCCGGTTCCAGAAGCTGGCGCGCATACCCCGCACCGACTTCTGGGATCTGGACCCGCTCGCGCCCTACCGGGAGAAGTTCGCCGACCTCGGCATCAGCAGCCCGCTTCATCTGTCGACTTTCGTGGGAACCAGGGCGGAGCTCAGCGACCATCTCGGGGCCAGCCGGCTGCACACGGCGCTTCTGCTGGACATCTCCGAACTCGCGAACCGCACGGAAACCCTCTCGCTCCTGCCGTGGGCGGGGCCTCTGCACAGCACGTACAAAGTGGAACTCGTATCCGCACTCCTCAAGGAGGGCATTGTCAGCGCCGCGGAACTCGGAAAGCTGGGCGAGCAGGAGCGGGACCTGCTGATCGCGAAGGTATTCCGCTCACTGGACCAGGGGTTCCCCTACGAGACGTTCGACTTCCTGATTGTCGCCGCCTGGGTGGATTCCCTGGTGCCGTGAGCCGGTGCCGTGACCCGGTGCCACTAGGCGGACTGGGTTCGCGTCGTCAGTGAGGCAATCACGCCGCCGTCGACGAGCAGGTCGGTTCCGGTGATGAAGGTGGAGTCCGGACCGGTCAGGAAGGCGACGGCCGCGGCAATGTCAGCCGGCGTTCCGATCCGGCCGGTCGCGCTGCCCGCGATCATGCCCCGCATCTGTTCACCATTGGGACCCGCGAGCTCCTGGGCGCCCATGGGTGTCGAGATGATCCCCGGGCTGATCGAGTTCACGCGGGCACCCCGCTCGCCCCAGGCCACCGACGCCGCGCACACCCGCACCGCGTTCGCCCGCTTCGAGAGGGAGTACGCGGCACCGGAGTCGGTGATCCCGCTCACTTCCAGCTCGGCCAGCCGGAGCAACTCTGCCGTGGGCGTCATCGCCAGCTTCACCTCCAGCTCCGGGGTGAGCCGGGCCAGATGGCCCGCCATCGAGGCGATGAAGACCCCGGAACCACCGGGCGCGATCACCGCGCCGAAGGCGTCCAGGACGAGGGCGGTGCCGAGCAGGTCCACCGTCAGGATCGCGTCGACGGAGGCCTGAACGGGTGAGAGTCCGGCGGTGTGGATGACGGTGCTCACCGGGCCCAGGGCCGCGGCATCCGTCGCCAGCCTGTGCACCGACTTCGCCTGCGCGACGTCGACGAGGTGTACCACGACGTCGAAGCCCTCGCCGCGAAGTCTGTCGGCCGCCGCCTGCAGCGCGACCTCGTCGAAGTCGGCAAGCACAACCGTGGCACCGAGACCCGTGCGGCGAACCGCCGCCAGCCCCATCCCGCCGGTGCCGATACAGACAACGATTCGCTTCTGAACGCTCATGGGAACCGGACCTCCAGGGCCTCATCATCACGGGACGCACCGTCCCGTGCCTCTTCGCGTCCACCGTGGTCCAGGTCCAGCGGGAAATCAACTCCGGGAAGCCAGTCCAGGCCCTCACGTTTGCGCCGATGAGTGCGAGTATTGCGGATTCCACCGAATCCCCTCAAGCTCTGGGCATGGCCCTCCACCTCGACCGACAGGCAGAAATCGTTCGGATTCTCTCCCGCAACGGCTTTCACCTGCTCGCCGCGCGGTCGGGGCTGGCCCGGCGGATCCTGAAACCGGGATTCCTCGACGCTTTCACGCCGGACGGACCGCCCCACGACGAAGCCTTCGAATCACCGGAGATCATCCGTCGTACCCTGCAGGAACTCGGCCCGACCTTCATCAAGCTCGGCCAGATCCTGTCGACCCGGCCAGACCTCGTGCACCCGGACCTCGCGACCCAGCTGGCGAAGCTTCAGGACCAGGACCCGCCGATGCCGATAGACCAGACCCGGCGCCTCATCGCCCGGGAGCTGGGCACCCCGATCGACGAGGCGTTCTTGTCCTTCGACGAGGAGGTCGTCGGAAGCGGGTCCCTCGCCCAGGCCCACGGCGCGGTGCTGCCCGACGGGTCACGGGTGGTCGTGAAAATCCAGCGCGAGGGGATCGTCCACACGATCAACGCCGACCTGGAGATCCTGCAGAACGTCGTGCGCGAGCTGGCGAGACAGTCGCCGTCCATCAATGAACTCGGGGTGGCGGGTTTCTTCGAGGAGTTCAGCCGGCAGCTGAGGGGGGAGCTCGATTTCGAAGCCGAGGGACGCAACGCCGAGCGAATCCAGGCGAACTTCGCGCAGAGCCCCGGGCTGCACATTCCGCGCATCGACTGGTCGCGCACCACCACCCGGATGCTCACCGAGGAGCGCCTGTCGGGCGTCAAGATCACCGATGTGGACGCGCTGGACCTGCTCGGCGTCGATCGCAGCGCGCTGGCCGATCGGGCCACGACGGTGATCCTCGACATGGTGCTGCGCGACGGGTTCTTCCACGCCGATCCCCATCCCGGCAACATGCTCGTTCAGCCGGACGGGGTGATCGGTCTGCTCGACTACGGCATGGTGGGGTCGCTGACCGACAACATCCGTAATCAATTGATCGACGTTGTGATCGCGCTGTCCCTGCAGCATTCCGACCGGCTCGCCGCGATGCTGCTCCGGCTGGCCCCGCCGCGAGGCCGCATCGATCGCACGGATTTCGCCGAGGCGCTGGCGCGGATCATCGACCGGTACACCGGGCTGACGCTCAAGGAACTGCCCGCGGGCGAGCTGATCACGGCAGTCATGGACCTGATGCGCCGGTACCACCTGCAGGTTCCGCCCGCGGTGGCGATGGTGTCGAAGATGCTCGTGATGTGCGAGGGCACGGGACTGGTGCTCGACCCGGAGTTCAGCATCAGCACCGCACTCAAGCCCTACGCACTCGACCTCCTGCAGCGCAGACTGCAGCCGTCGTACCTCGGGGGGAGGCTCCTGACCGGCTTTCTGGACGTGGCCGACCTGGGGCTCCCCCTGCCCGCACGCCTGACCCGGATCCTGGACCGCTACGAGCAGGAGGGCATGGGCATCAGCATCGACCCGGAACAGGCCGAACCCTACGTGCGCCGGGTGGAAGACATCAGCGAGCGCCTGGTGGCCGGGATGCTGCTGGCGTCGCTGATCAATGCGATCGGCGTGCTGGGCTCCACCGACAATCGATGGCTGTCCCGGGTTCGCGGCCCGCTGCTGGTGATCGGCTCGGTTGCGGCAGCGGGCCTGGTGGCATTCATCGCCATCAACACCAGGCTGGCCCTGGTGCGGCTGGAGCGGATAAGGTGACACCGCGTGTTTGTTCCGCCCCCGGGCAGACCCCGTACAGGTCTCCGTCACCTGCCGGAAACCTGGGCGGACTTGTCTGATCTGCGGGTCGGGCACCAGCCCCCCCCCCCCTGAGGAGGACACGATGAAGTTCACGAAAATCGGTGTGACCACGGCGGTGGGCCTGGGACTGGGTCTGGCCGTGCTCACCACAGCCTCGCTTCCCGCGACGGCGACGCCGGACTCGGGCACCGCCGGAGTCGCAGCCAACTCCGCGTTCGGCGTCCAGAACAATGTGCTCGCTGCCGGCCTCGAGCAGAGCCCCGTTGCCTACGGCCAGCTTCCACTGGCAAACCCGCACGGCGGAGTGTCCCACTACGGGTACAACACGGCCAACGGCGGACCGCTGACTCAGGACGCGAAAGAGGCGTTCAAGACCGAGCCGGACAAGAACGTCTACCTCGTCTTCGGCGCAAAGCACTACCTGTTCCAGGGCCACGAAGGCGGACCGCAGGGCTACGTCACCCGCATCGATCTCGACGAAAAGGACCTGACCAAGAGGGTCACCCTGATCGCGGACACCCGTTCGGACGGGGCCGCCGTTCCCACCTTCGACGGCATCACCTGGGATCCGTTCACACACCAGCTCCTCTTGGCCGCCGAAGCCACGGCGCCCAAGGGCGGCGTCTTCGGCATCACCCTCGATGACAAGGGCGACCCGGTCGACGGCAAGATCGTGCCGCTCCCGGCGCTCGGCTCCGGCGGCTATGAGGGCATTCAGAACGACTCCGCCGGCAACGTGTGGCTGGTTGAGGACATCGGCGGCGCCAAGAAGGCCGGCGGCAAGGTCCCCAACAGCTACGTCTACCGCTTCACCCCGACGAAGGCGGGCGACCTGTCCACCGGCACCCTGCAGGCCCTGCAGGTGAACCGTGCCGACGGCTCCCCCGTCACGGCCAAGCAGCTCGCGGACAACCCGTCCGACCAGTTCGTCACCGACCTGCACAGCTACGGTGCGTCATTCAACACGACGTGGGTCACGATCACCACCGGGGCCAACAACAGCGCGACCGCTGCCGCCGCGGCCGCCGGCGCCACCCCGTTCAAACGTCCCGAGAACGGCGTCTTCCGCCCCGGAACGAATTTCGGCGAGTTCTACTTCACCGAGACCGGCGACACCGACAAGGGCAGCACCCTCCCGGGCGCCTTCGGCGGCGTGTTCCGCCTGAGCCAGTCGTCTCCGACGGCGCAGACCGGCAAGCTGTCCCCCGCGTTCCTCGGCGACCTGGAGCACACGGGCCTGGACAACATCCAGTTCGCGAGCAAGGACAAGCTGATGGTGGTCGAGGATGCCGGCGACTCCCTGCACGCCCAGCGCGACGCCCTCGACTCCGGCTACCTTCTGGACCTCGCCGGGAAGGGCAAGAAGGCTCCGGAGGCCTTGCGCTGGCTGGCCGAGGGCCGCGACGCCTCCGCGACCTACGACCACAACACCAGCCCCGGCTACAACGACGGCGACAACGAGATCACGGGCATCCACGTTTCCAACGGTGACCCGACGGCCGCCGGAATCCTCGGCGCCCAGACCCCGCAGATGATGGGCGGCGACTGGCGCACGTTCTGGACCCAGCAGCACGGCGACAACGTGACGTGGGAGCTGCACACCGCGGCCGCCGCGGACTCGCACGGCGACGACCGGCACGACGGCAAGAACGACCGGGACTAGCCCGCAACCCGTTCCGCACCACGAGAGATGCCCCGGTTGCCGCCAGCAACCGGGGCATCTCTCGTGTGTGAGAGCGAACCCGCGGTTCGTGGCGCACCCTGTGACCGGCGGCGCATGGTCTAACGGGCGCCCGCGTCCCCAGGGTGGGCCGCGAGTGGGAGCCTGCCGAGGACTGCGGCACGATCAGGCACCCGCTCAGGCGCTGACGTCCTCGGCGAGCAGCGTATCGATCTGCCCCAGTGCCTGCCGCATGCCCTCTTCCATGCCCATCTCGGTCATCTTCTGCAGCTGGTCCAGGCTCTCGAACGTGGACACCATGGTCATTCGGGTGCGCCCTCCGGCTTCGTCCAGGGTCACCACCGCCCGCACCGAGCCCATCTGGGCGACCGGATCGCCGTTCTCGTCGGCGAACCCGTCCTCGAACTCCAACCGGTGCGGCGGCTCAATCAGCGTGGTCACCCACCAGCCGGCCCCCTTCTCGCCCTCCGGGCCGGTCATGAAGTAATTCGACCGGCCGCCGGGCACGAAGTCGTGCCGCTCGAAGGTGGCCGGCCAGGTCGGCGGGCCCCACCACCGCTCGAGCTGGCGAGGGTCCTGCCAGAGGCGCCACACCCGCTGCACGCTCGCGTCGAAATCGGCCACGAATGTGAGGGTGAGCGCCTCGGTGTCGGTTTGTGAACTAACGACGGTCATGATTTCTCTCCTTCTCGATCCTGTTCATTTCCTGGTTCATTGGGGTCTTCCCGCAGGATGTCGCTAATGCTCTGGGCGCGAAACCGCCACACTTCCTCGTAGTGCTCGAGCAGGCGGGCCGCCCGGCGCACGGTCTCGAGGTTTCCGTGCACGATCTGCTCCCTTCCCCGGCGTTCCTTGACGACGAGGGACGCGCGTTCCAGCACCGCCACGTGCTTCTGCACCGCGGCGAAGCTCATGGCGTAGCTCGCGGCGAGCGCCGTCACCGACTGCTCGCGCTGCGCGACGCGCACCACGATGTCCCGGCGGGTCGCATCGGCGAGCGCCTGGAAGATGCGATCCACTTCGTCGTCCTGCATGTTTTGTGCAACCATTTGGTTGTACTTTAGACCTCCTGGGCACCGAGGCGCAAGCATTATTTCCGATCCATAGATACCCCACGGGTATAGGGGTGGTGTCGACGCAACAGCACCGTTACTGAAAATGTGGGGTCTGAAATGGCACATGTCGTCGTCCTGGGAGCCGGGGTATCCGGCCACACCGCAGCGCTCTATCTGAAGAAGCGTCTCGGCAAGCGCCACGAGGTCGTCGTGGTGTCGCCCAATTCGAAGTGGAACTGGATCCCCTCCAACATCTGGGTCGGGGTCGGCAGGATGAGCCCGTCCAGGGTCGTCTTCCCGCTGGCCCCGATCTACCGGCGCAAGGGCATCGGCTTCCGGCAGGCGAAGGCGGTGACGCTCTACCCGGAGGGCGATGCGGAAAGCCCCCGCGGCGCCGTCGACGTGGTCTACACCGACCCCGCGCGCGTGGGCCGGACGGAGCGCATCCGTTATGACTACCTGGTGAACGCCACCGGGCCGAAACTCAATTTCGAGGCCACGCCCGGTCTGGGCCCGGATGCCGGGAACACCGTGTCGGTGTGCACTCCGAGCCATGCGGTGGATGCCGCCGCCCGGCTCGCGGAGGTCATCGCCACACTCAGGGCGGGCACCCCTCAGACGCTCGTCGTGGGCGTCGGACACGGTACCTGCACCTGCGAGGGCGCCGCCTTCGAGTACGCCTTCAACGTGGAGCAGGAGCTGCGGAACGCCGGGGTTCGCGACCTGGCCCAGGTGATCTACCTCACCAACGAGCACGAACTCGGCGACGTCGGCGTGGGCGGCATGACCTTCTCCACTGGGGGCCGGCGCGTCACCAGCGAGGCGTGGATGGAGTCGCTCTTCCGGGAACGCACGATGAAGGCGATCACCCAGGCCGCCGTCACCGGGATCGAGCCGGGACTGATCCACTACACCCAGATCGACGGATCAGAGAACACTCAGTCGTTCGATTTTGCGATGCTCCTGCCCCCGTTCCGCGGGGTCGAGCTAACGGCCTTCGACCGAGACGGCGTCGAGATCACCGACAAGGTCTTCGCCCCCAGCGGGTTCATGCGCGTCGACGCGAACTACGAGGCCAAGCCCTACGAGCAGTGGACGGCGCAGGACTGGCCGAGAACCTACCAGACGCCCTCGTACCGGAACGTGTTCGGCGTCGGGATCGCCTTCGCCCCGCCGCATGCCATCTCCCGCCCCTACGCCACACCGGGCGACGTCGCCATCGCGCCTTCTCCCCCGCGCACCGGCATGCCGTCGGGCGCGATGGGCAAGATCGTCGCCCTGACGATCGCGGACATGATCCTCACCGGAGCGACGGAGCCCACCCACCACGGGTCAATGGGAGAGATGGCGGCTGCCTGCATCGCCTCCACCGGCACCGGGATCCTCTCCGGCACCGCGGCGGCCATGTCGATGTCCCCGATCGTGCCCGACCACGCCCGCCACCCGAACACGGGCGGACGGGATCCGAAGGAGACAACCGGCGACATCGGTCTCGCCGCCCACTGGGTCAAGCGAGTGCTGCACACCATGTTCATCTACAAGGCCAAGGCGTACCCGCTCTGGTATCTGATCCCCGAAATAACCGAGACCCGGCTCCAGGAGAACCCCATGGACAACGCACAGCATCGAATCGACACCGCCCCGCTGCCCGACGCGAGGGAGTTGCGTCGGCGCAGCAACCTCTTCGTTCAGTTCGTCCGGTTCCTCAGGCTGAACTTCACGATGTTCATGCCGGCCAAGCGGCATCACTAGTCGAGTGAGTCGTCACGGACGTGGCCGATGAGGATGCGCGGAGGACGTTCTGAGGCGTGACGCCTCAGAGAACGTCCGTCCCTGACGAATTCGACGGAGATTTTGCCCGGATCGGCCCAGAACACTCCAAAAAGGGGGTTTTAGGCGAAAATCTCCGTCGAATTGGTTCGCGAGGGGGGTGGGAGCGGGGTGGTCAGGTCGGCGGGCGCAGCCAGCGGAGGTTCTCGGCGTCGCCGAGCAGTTCCAGCCGGCGCCACAACACGCTTCCGGGCACGGCCTGGCTGGCGTGAGCCTGGATCGCGGCGTGCTGCCTCTCCCGGTCGACGCTGATCCGCAGATCGATCTCGGCGTCGGGGTGCCCCGTGAAGGCGGCTCCGTATTCCCGGTTCAGGTCCAGCGCCACGCTGCCCGGAAGGGTCCAGCCCAGGACCGGGAGGTTCAGGGTCTCTGCCGCGGCCAGGGCGACGGCCGTGGCCGCAACGTGGTCGGGGTGACCGGTCACGCCGGAGTCGTCGAAGACCAGAAGCCCGTCGGGACGCGCGGATTCGGCCGCGGCGACCACCTCCGCCGCCAGAGTGTCCAGATTCACGGCGTCGAGCGCACCGTCCGCGTAGTCGCGGAGCGTGGTCCGCTGCACGCCCAGGGCCGACGCCGCGGCATCCAGCTCGGCCTTGCGCACCTGGGCGAGGTCCCCGGGGACTCCGTGCAGCGTGGACGCCTCCCCCTGGGTGAAGCAGAGCAGGTCGACTCCGGCTCCGGCACCGGAGAAGGCGTTGAGGATCGCGCCCAGCCCGAATGACTCGTCATCGGGGTGCGCGACGACCACGAGCACGGAGGACCAGGTGGGGAGAGAGCTGGCAGTGGGATGCGGCATGGTCTCGACAGTACCGCCCACCCTGGCCCAGTGCGTGAGCCAGTGCGTGAGCCAGTGCGTGAGTCAGTGCGTGAGGGGCACGACCGTCGGGAAGCCCAGGGCCGCCCACTCGAGCATGCCGCCGGCCATCGTATACGCGTCGAACCCCACCTGGGACAGCTGATCGGCCGCGCTGGCACTCCGGCGGCCGCTGCGGCAGACCACGATGACCGGCCGGGCCCTGTCCAACTCGCCGTGGCGTTCGGGAACGGTACTGAGCGGGATGTGGATGGCGCCGTCGATCATGCCGTCGGCGAGCTCCGCCGTTTCCCGAACGTCGACGATCTGGGCGTCGGCGAGTGGGGTGTCGGCCAGCCGGGCGAAGACCTGCTGCGGGGTGATTTCCATCATGGGTGCCTTTCGGGTGAAGGGGCGGAGCGGAATCTCCACCACAGGGTCGCGGAGAGCCAGGCCAGCGCGAAGGCGCCGATCAGGATCACGCCGAAGAATTCAAGGTCGACCGCCGCGAACAGGTCCGCGGTTCCGCCGCCGATTCCGAGGTCCGCGAGCATGGACATCAGGCCCATCCCGCCGACGAAAAAGGCGACGAACACGGACACGCCGGTCACGATCAGGTTGTAGTACACCTTCCGCAGCGGGTCGACGGATGCCCACTGGTAGACGTGGTTCATCAGGATTCCGTCCGCGCTGTCGAACAGGGTCATCCCGGCCATGAACACGACCGGGAGGACCACGGCCGCATACCAGGGCAGCTCCGGCGTGAGGGCGCCGGCGAAGACGAACAGGCTGACGGATGCCGCCGTGTCCAGGCCGAGGCCGAAAAGCACCCCGATCGGGAACATCTTCCAGGGGGCATCCACGAGCCGTGACATCGGTCGGAGCAGCCGGTTGACCAGGCCGCGGTTGTCCAGGTGCCTGTCGAGTTCGCTCGGCACGAACCGCCCGGCGCGGATGTCCCGCAGCACCTGTCGCAGACCTTTCAGGGAAGACAGGTTGAGGGCCCCCATCAGGATGAGGAACCCGCCGGAGACGGCGGCGCCCCACACGCCGGTGACCTGGCGGAGCGCGGAACCCTCGTCCGCGAGGCTGCCGGCGAAGGCGTTGATGCCGACGACCAGCAGCACCACGGAGACCAGGACGACGGTGGAGTGCCCCAGCGCGAACCAGAACCCCACCGAGACGGGACGGCGCCCGGCGGCGACCAGCCGGCGGGTGGTGTTGTCGATCGCGACGATGTGGTCGGCGTCGAAGGCGTGCCGAACCCCCAGCAGGTAGGCGCTGACCGCCAGCCCGAGCAGGACGGCGGTGTTGCCGCCGGACCGCGCCAGGTGCGGCAGCACCAACAGGAACAGGGTGCCCCAGCCGATGACGTGGAGGGCCAGAACGGCCGCCCCCATGCCGAGGAGGCTTCGCTTCTCGGCCGGGAGGGCGGCCGTTCGGAGCACCGTCACGGGATCAGGCGGCCTGCGCGGCCATCGTGACTCCGGCAGCCTCGGCGTCGCCGAAGTTCGCGTCGACGTGGACGACGTCCCGTCCGGCGCGCTGCAACAGGCTGGCAGCGACGCCAGCCCGGTAGCCGGAACCGCAGTGCACCCAGACCTTGCCCGCGGGGATCTCGTCCATCCGGGACAGGATCTCGTGCAGGGGAACATTAACGGCGCCGAGCAGGTGGGACGCGGCGAACTCGTCGATTCGACGCGTGTCCAGGAGCACGTCTTCGGCCGCACGGCCCTGCAGCATCCCGTCCCAGCCCACGCGGTCGTAGGAGGCGAGCGGGGCGTCCGGGGCCAGGGCGTGCGGGTCGGTGCCGATGGCGGCATCCGGGGAATCGATGCCGATCCTGGACAGGTCACGGATCGCGTCTTCGACGTCGGCGTGGGCGCCGACGAGGGTGAGCTGCTCGTTCCAGGGCAGAACCCAGCCGAGATAGGTGGTGAAGTTGGATCCGTTGCCGTATTCGAAGCTCACGGCGCCCTGCAGGTGGTTGCTGGAGAACGCGACCCGGTTGCGCAGGTCGATCACCCATTCCCCGTCGGCGAGCCGGCGGGTGAGTTCGGCGGCGTCCAGGGACTCGGGCACCTGCAGGTTCGCCGGGCCCGGACCCTGGGTGTTGGCGGGCGCCATGTGCGCGTAGTACGACGGGTAGGCGGTGAGGTTGGCGATGAGGTCGCGCACGAAGTGCTCCTCATCGGCATCGGTCAGGGCGTGGTTGGCCGTGAGCTGTTCTCCGATGGTGGAGGAGCCTGCGCCGGTCGCCGGGCCGCTGGAGCAGAACGAGCCGAACCCGTGGGTCGGGAAGAGGGCGGCGTCATGCTCGGCCTCGTGCACGAGCTTGCGCACCGAGGCGTACTGGTCGTGGGTGAGTCCGACCGTGTCGGTGGCCGCGACCAGGTCGGTGCGCCCGACGGATCCGAACAGCAGGCTGCCGCCGGAGAACACGGCCTCGGTGGTGCCGTCGCTGACGATGTAGGAGACGTGCGTGTGGGTGTGACCCGGGGTGGCGACAACGGTGACCGTCAGGTTTCCGACCGCGATGACCTGGCCGTCCGTCACGGGCTCCCGCTCGAACTTCACCGGGTCGGCGGCGTTGACCAGGTACTTCGCATCGTGCGAGCGAGCCAGCTCGAAACCCCCGGTCACGTAGTCGTTGTGCAAGTGAGTCTCGGCGACGTGGGTGATGCTGACTCCGGCTTCACGGGCCGCGTTCTCCACGCGGTCGGTGTCCCGCTGGGGGTCGATGACCAGCGCGACAGCGCCGTCATGGACCAGATAGCTGCGGTCCCCCAACTGCGGGGTTTCGATAACGATGACGTCCATGGTTCGAAGTCCTCCAGGTCTGAATGCGGATCGGGTTTCAGGCCAACATACCCCCCGGGGTATCTGGAAGCAAGTCCTTGCACAAAATACCCCAGGGGGTATATTCTGGATGCATGGCAACCATTGACATCACCGAGAAGACGTTCGACGAGACCATCACGACCAACAGCATTGTGCTGGTGGATTTCTGGGCCGGCTGGTGCGGCCCGTGCCGCATGTTCGCGCCCACCTTCACCGCGGCATCCGAGAAGCACCCGGACATCGCCTTCGCCAAGGTCGACACCGAGGCAGAGCAGAGCCTGGCCGCCGCCGCCGGCATCCGCTCGATTCCAACCCTGATGGCCTTCCGTGACAAGGTGCTCGTGTTCTCCCAGCCCGGCGCGCTGAATGCGTCTTCCCTGGACGAGCTCATCGCGGGTGTGCGGAACCTGGACATGGACGAGGTGCGCACCACCATCGCCGCCCAGCAGGCCGCCGCCCAGGCCCAACCGGCCTCCGCCTAACCGGCAGTCTCGGCAGCCGACCGCCGTGAGCGCCCGCAATACCCCCGCGACGGAACGAGTACCGATGCTGGGAACAGTCGCGCTCGGCCTGCGGCAGAACCTGCCCCAATTCATGCTGCTGGTGGCCGTCAACGCCCTCGTCGGCGGCACCCTCGGCCAGGAACGCACGGTCCTGCCGCTCCTGGCGGACCAGGTCTTCCACCTCGACCGCTACACGAGCGCGCTGACCTACATCGTCGCGTTCGGCCTGGCCAAGGCCGGCACCAACTACTTCGCCGGCACCCTCTCCGACCGGTTCGGGCGCAAGCCCGTGCTCGTCGCCGGCTGGTTGATTGCGCTGCCCGTGCCGTTGCTGCTGATCTTCGGCCCGACCTGGGGCTGGATCGTGGCCGCCAACGTCATCCTCGGCATCAGCCAGGGACTGACCTGGTCCACCACGGTGATGATGAAGATGGACCTCGTCGGCCCGAACCGGCGAGGCCTGGCCATGGGGTTCAACGAGGCGGCCGGCTACCTGGGCCTGGCCAGCACGGCCCTGGCCACCGGGTACATCGCCGCCGAGTACGGGCTGCGTCCCGGCCCCTTCCTGCTCGGCGCCGTCTACATCGCCCTGGGCACCGGGCTCTCGGTGGTCTTCGTGCGCGAAACACACCAGCACGCGAAAGCGGAGGCGGCCGGCCATGTGTCCGTGCACGCCCATGCCGGCGGCGACCTGAGCAACCGGCAGGTGTTCACCCTCACCAGTTTCCGGGACCGGTCGCTGTCCTCGGTCAGCCAGGCCGGCCTGGTCAACAATCTCAACGACGGCCTGGCCTGGGGGTTGTTCCCGATCCTGTTCGCCGCAGGCGGCCTGAGCATCGCGCGCATCGGCATCCTGGCGGCCGTCTACCCGGCCGTCTGGGGAGCCGGCCAGCTCATCACCGGCGGCCTGTCCGACCGGATCGGCCGCAAGTGGTTGATCGTCGGCGGGATGATCGTGCAGGCACTCGCCCTCGGCCTGGTCGCCGGCGGCCACAGCTTCGAGATCTGGCTGGTCGCCGCCGTGCTGCTCGGCGCCGGAACGGCCATGGTCTACCCGACCCTGCTGGCCGCGATCGGGGACGTCGCCCACCCGGAGTGGCGAGCCCGATCCGTGGGCATCTACCGCCTGTGGCGTGACGGCGGATTCGCCGTGGGCGCGCTGCTCTCCGGCCTGCTGGCCGACGCCTTCGGAATCCCCGCCGCGGTCGCCGTCGTCGCGGTCCTCACCGCCGCCTCTGGGCTGATCGTCGCCGTCCGAATGCGCGGCAGCGACCACGTCCCACGGACCGCCTGAATAGGTGACCGTATACCCCATGGGGTATCTTGGTTTTAACGAGTTCAACGAACAGGAGAAACATATGTGCCGAGCGGTTACGTGCAAGAAGTGCGGGAAAACGACATGGGCGGGGTGCGGTCAGCACGTCGACCAGGTGATGCGCGGCGTCCCCGGCGCCGAGCGGTGCCGCGGACACGAGAATGACGCCCCGACCAAGGGCTTCTTCGCCCGGCTGTTCTCCGGCAGCTGATCAGTTCAAAGAAAGACAGAAGTCGCCCCTGAGTATCCTCAGGGGCGATTTTTTTGATTGCCCTGTCGCCGACCCCGGGCAACACTGGGGAACGCGGTCTGTTGCTCTTCACTTCCGACAAGGAGGCCGGTTATGGGCAAGAAGAAGAAGAAAAATTCCGACCGCAGGACGGGGCGAAGCTCCGCCGCAAGCAGTACGAGGCAGAACTGGCCCCGCTGCAGGGCGAGTTGGTCGCCATGCAGGAGTGGGTGAAATCCACCGGGGCCAAGATCTGCATCGTCTTCGAGGGACGCGACACGGCCGGCAAGGGCGGCACGATCAAGCGCATCGTCGAGCGGGTCAGCCCCCGGGTGTTCCGGGTGGTGGCGCTCCCCACCCCGACCGAGCGGGAAAAGTCCCAGATGCACATCCAGCGCTACATGGAGCACTTCCCGGCCGCGGGCGAGGTGGTCATCTTCGACCGCAGCTGGTACAACCGCGCGGGCGTCGAGCCCGTGATGGGCTTCTGCACGCCGGAACAGACCGAGCATTTCCTGAGCATGACGCCGCTGGTCGAGAAGGCGATGGAAGACTCCGGGATCATCCTGCTCACGTACTGGCTGGAGGTCAGCGCGGACGAGCAGACCCGGCGACTCGAGAGCCGCATCAACGATCCCCGCAAGACCTGGAAACTCTCGCCGATGGACCTCAAGTCCTACGGCCGCTGGTACGACTACTCGCGCGCCAGGGACGCCATGTTCGAGGCGACCGACACCGCCTGGGCGCCCTGGTACGTCGCACACACCGACGACAAGAAGCGCGGCCGGCCCAATATTATCAGCCACCTGCTCAGCCAGGTGCCGTACGAACCGTTCCCCGGGCTCGACGTCGAGCTGCCGAAACGGCAGAAGGCCGGCCACTACCGCGAACCGACACTGATGATGCGGCAGATCCCAACCCCGTACTGAGCGATGCCCCGCGTTGGACAGCGGTGCCCGAAGAAGTCACTGCTGGGAGAAAACACGGGGGAACAGGTGATCAGGAGAAGCTCATGAAGCACAGTTACGAAGTCCCCGCAGGGCCCGCGGCTGCCGCCTCGGCGGCGAGCTGGTACGCACTCACACCCGAGGAGGTGGCGAGCCGGCTGGGGGTGGACCCGGCCACGGGGCTGAGCGCCGACACGGCCCGGCAGCGGATGCAGGAGAAGGGCCCGAACGCGCTGGTCGCCGCCAAGCCGGAGCCGGTCTGGAAGCGGTTCTTCAAGCACTATCGCGACTACATGCAGATCGTGCTCGTCGCCGCCGTGCTGGTCAGCCTGCTGATCAATGAGTACGGGACCGCTGTGGGGCTGGCCGTGCTGACGCTGTTCAACGCCTGGCTGGGATACCACCAGGAGGGCAAGGCTGAAGCGGCCGCGGCCTCCCTGGGGAAGATGATGAAGTCGGTGGCCAAGGTGCGCCGCGACGGCGACATCGCCGAGATCCCCGCCGACCAGATCGTGCCGGGCGACATCGTGGTCGTCGATGCGGGCGACCGCGTGCCCGCCGACGGCCGCGTGATCCTGGCGGCGACCCTGCAGGTGGAGGAAGGCGCCCTGACCGGCGAGAGCGTGGCGGTCGAGAAGAACACCGAGGCCATCGGGCGTTCCGACGTGCCGCTCGGCGACCGCCTCAACATGGCGTTCATGAACACCAACGTGACCCGCGGCCACGGTGAAATCCTCGTCACCACGACGGGCATGGGCTCAGAGGTCGGCCACATCGCCAACATGCTGGCCAGCCAGAAGGTGGAGAAGAGCCCGCTCACCAGGCAGGTGGACCGGCTCACCATCTTCATCATCATCGCGGCACTCTTCGCCTTCGTGGCGATCGTGGTGATGGGCCTGATCCAGGGCGAATCCTTCACGGTGCTCTTCGGCATCGGCGTGGCCCTGGCCGTCGGCTCCATCCCCGACGCGCTGCCTGCCGTCGTGACGACGATCCTGTCCGTGGGCTCGGTCAACATGGCCCGGAAGAACGCCATCATGAAGGTCCTGCCCGCGGCCCCGACGCTGGGCTCCACGTCGGCCATCAACTCCGACAAGGCCGGAACCCTGACACTGAACCAGATGACGGCGCGAGAGATCACAACCGTGCAGCACCACTACACCGTGAGTGGGGAGGGCTACAGCTTCGACGGTCAGGTGCAGCGCACGACCGGCGACGCCGAGCGCAACCTGGACTACGTGATGTTCTCGTGCGCACTGTGCAACGACTCCGACATCTAGGACGGCCAGGTGGTCGGTGACCCCACCGAGGGTGCCCTGTACGTGCTCGCCCAGAAGGGCGGCATGGACGTGCGGGAGTTCCGCCGGAGTCATCCGCGCGTGGCGTCGGTGCCGTTCGACTCCGACTACAAGTTCATGGCCACCTTCCACCTGATGACCGGGGCCGACGGCCGGCCGGTGATCCGGGCCTATGTGAAGGGCGCCCCCGACGTGCTCCTCTCCCGGTCTTCGTCGGGACGGATGCCGGGCGGCCGAGCGGAACCCCTCAGCGCGGAGACGCGCAAGAAGGTGCTGGCCGAGAACGACCGGATCGCGGCCAGGGTCGACGGGTGCTCGCCCTGGCCCAGCGCGAGTTCGACCCGTCGACGTTCGACCCGGCCGGCGGCCTGATGGCGTTGATGCAGGATCTGGAACTGTCGGCGCTGATCGGCGAGGTCGACCCGCCGCGCGCCGAGGCGGTGGCCGCGATCGCCACGGCGAAGCGGGCCGGCATCCGGGTGCGGATGATCACCGGCGACCAAGCCGTCACCGCGGCCGCGATTGCGGCGGAGCTGGGCATCGAGGGCCGCGCGGTGACCGGTGCGGAGTTCGCAGCCATGAGCGACGCGGAGGCCGACAGCCAGGTGGACGAGATCGGCGTGATCGCCCGGGTAGCCCCGGAGCACAAGGTCAGGCTCGTGCAGGTGCTCAAACGCAAGGGCCACATCGTCGCGATGACCGGCGACGGCGTGAACGACGCGCCGGCCATCGCTGCGACCGACATCGGGATCGCGATGGGCATCACGGGCACCGACGTCGCCAAGCAAGCGGCCAAGATGATCCTGGCCGACGACAACTTCGCCACCATCGTGGCCGCGGTCGAGCAGGGCCGGCTGGTCTATGACAACCTGCAGAAGTTCATTCGCGTCCAGGTTGCCAACCTGTTCATGTTCATCCTGGCGTTCCTCGGCTCGTCGGCCTTCGCCATCGCGGGGACGGCGCTGCTCGACCCGGCCCAGGTGCTCTGGATCCACATGGCGATCGTCGCACCCATCGGCGCCGTGATGGGCCTGGACCTGTCGACGCCGGGCATCATGGACCGAAGGCCCCGGCCGTTCAACGAACCGATCATCGTGCGCGCGATGATGATCCGGCTGCTCCTGGTGGGGCTGTTCATGGCCGCCGCGACGCTGGTCCTCGTGCAGATCGGCAAGACCAGCTATGACTCGCTCGAGGTCGAACAGACCATGGCCATCGTCGGCCTCGGGTTGATGAACATCAGCGTCGCGCTCAACCTGCGCTACCCCACCGAGAGCGCCTTCGGGCCGTCCACGTTGTCCAACTCGAGACTGCTCTGGGCCTTCGCCCGGGCCGTCATCGGCTCGATGCTGATCACGCAGATCCGGCTGCTGCAGGACGTGTTCGGCACCGTTCCCCTCACCGGCGCCCAGTGGGCGATCTGCCTGGTGCCGGCCGTGGCACTGCTGCTGCTCGGCGAGCTGGGCAAGTTCTTCATCCGGGCCCGGACCCGGACCCGATACGCCGAGCCGGCCACGGCCCAGGTGGCTCTGCCCGTGGCCGCCGACCGGGTGGACTTGTAGTCAGAACAGACCGCGGCGTTCAGGGGCGCGGAGGCCGCGCCCCGGTCGTGTCGGCGGGATCGCGCTGTCGTCGGCTGGCGAACAGAATCGGGATCCCGATGAGTTCCACGAGGCCGCCGATCACCAGCGAGGTCCCGTATCCCCAGAGGTCGGCGGAGCGACCGAGGCCCGGCTGGATGAATACCCCACCGAAGCTTCCGAACAGCGAGTCGAAGGACAGCACGGTCGCGCGCTGCTTCGACGGGATCATGTCGTTGAGGTAACCCTGCCGCACCGGTGCGGCGACGGCGACCACGAACCCCCAGACCGCCAGGAATACGACCGCGAGGGAGAACAGACTGTTCAGGCCGAGCACGACGAGCGCGGCGACGCTGGTGAGGGAAGCCCCGATCACCATGGTGGTGCGCCGGGCGAACAGGCCGCGGATCCGGGGCGCAAGAATGCCGCCGGCCACCTGCGCCACGGAGAGGATCGCAGCGGCCAGCCCGGCGATGGAATACGCCGACGGGTCGCCGTAGAGGTCGAGCAGGTAGGGCTGCAGCGCATAGAAGGCATAGATCCCGACTCCGGAGGCGAACGGCGCGGACAGAATCACGTAGCGCACGGAGCGCTTCCCGAGCCCGTGCTCGATCGACTGGGTCAGCACGTTCCGGGTCGCCTTGAGCGGACCCGTCCCGCGATCAGGGGTGAAACCGAGGTCCTTCATCACGACGGACGCGAACAGGAACATCAGGATCAGCACCCCGGCGCGCAGCAGGAACGGAACCCCGAGATCGGTCGCCTGCGCGATCACGCCGCCGAGCACCGAGCCGGCGAACATCGCGATGCCCGTCACTGCGAGCCCGCGGCCGAACACGGCCTCCCAGCTGCCGGTGTACCCGGTCCACGTCAGCGCGTCGAACAGCCAGGCGTCCACCGCGCCGGAAAAGAAGGTGAAGCCGAGCCCCAGCAACACGGACACGACCGCCCACCAGACGAACGAAGCATGCCAGAGCCACAGCATCCAGTACAGCCCGGTGGTGACGGACAGGGTGACCGTCCCGAGCAGATAGGAGACCTTCCTCCCCGCCGTATCGGCGACCACCCCGGTCGGGATCTCGAAAATCACCATGCCCACGGTGAAGAACGCGTTCGCGGCGAAGGCTTCGAAGTTCGACAGCCCCGCGTCGAGCAGGAACAGGGTGTTGATGCCCCAGATGAACGACGCCGCCAGCGTGTTGCCGAGCAGCAGGACCAGGTAGATTCGCTGCACCCGCAGCGCCGCGGGGTTCACACCCCACGACCCATCGGCACGCTCCAGCCCGTCACACCTGCAATCATCGACCCGGTCGGCGTGGATGGCTACGCCTCGGAAGCCACGAAGAGCGGATGATCGCGGCCGGACGGCGACGATGACCGGCGGTCACGTCGCCGCCCGAGCGGCGCCCCGGGTAACCCCCGGCGTTACTTCAGGATGCGGATGAGCTTCTTGTTGGCGAACTCCGCGATGCCGAAGCGGCCCAGTTCCCGTCCGAAGCCGGACCGCTTCACTCCGCCGAAGGGAAGTTCCGGACCGTCGAGGAGCGAGCCGTTGATGAAGACCATCCCGGCGTCGATCTGATCGGCGATGCGCAGGGCCTGCTCCGGATCCGTCGTGAAGAGGTAGGACCCCAGGCCGTAGGGGATGTCGTTGGCCACCTGCACGGCCTCGGCCTCGTCCTGCACGCGGTAGACGGCCGCGACCGGGCCGAAGAACTCTTCCCGGTAGGCGTCGCTCTGCGGGGAGACTCCGGTGAGTACCGTGGGCGAGAAGAAGGCGCCGTCGCGGCGCCCGCGGGCGTGAACGGTGGCGCCCTGGGTCTCGGCGCGCTGGAGCTGCTCCTCGAGGCCCTCGGCGGCACCGAGGGACGAGAGCGGGCCCAGCGTCGTGTCCGGAGACAGGGGGTCTGCAGGGATCTTGCCGGTCATCTTCGCCGTGAAGCTCTCCACGAAGGCGTCGTACAGGCCGTCGATCACGATGAACCGCTTGGCCGCGTTGCAGGACTGGCCGGAGTTGTCCATGCGAGCCTCGACGGCGGCGTCGACGGCTTCCTCGAGGTCGTCCGTGCTGAGCAGAATGAACGGGTCGGATCCGCCGAGTTCGAGCACGACCTTCTTGAGGTTGCGGCCTGCGACCTCGGCGACGGCGGCTCCCGCCCCCTCAGAACCGGTCAGGGACACGCCGCAGACGCGGGGATCCGGGATGATGATGTCGGCGATCTGGGCGCTGGACGCGTAGAGGTTGCGGTACGCGCCCTCCGGGAAGCCGGCATCCGTGAATATCTGCTCGATGGCGGCGGCCGATTCGGGGCACTGCGAGGCGTGCTTGAGCAGGATCGTGTTGCCGAGCACCAGGTTCGGGCCGGCGAAGCGGGCGACCTGGTAGTAGGGGAAGTTCCACGGCATGATCCCGAGGAGCACGCCGAGGGAGGCGTTGCGGATGAAGGCGGAGCCTTCCCCGCCGAGGAGCTCGATCGGTTCGTCGGCGAGGAACGCCTCGCCGTGGGTCGCGTAGTAGGAGTAGATGTCGGCGGAGAAGTCGACCTCGCCGAGCGCCTGCTCGACGGGCTTGCCCATCTCGCGCACGATGAGTTCGGCGAGGTGCTCGCGGCGCTCGGTGTGCAAGTCGGCGACGCGCTGCATCAGGGCGGCACGCTCGGCCACCGACGTGCGGCGGGAGAAGTCGCTGTGGGCACGGTCCGCGGTGCCGACGGCGTCGGTCACCTCCGTGTCCGTTGCCAGGGCAAAGCTGGTTCCGCTGGCCCCGGTGGCGGGGTTCGTGACTACGTATTTGTTCATGTTTTCTCCACAGGTTTCTTCGCTGACGCCGATTGAGAATGGGCCCGTTGCTGCCGGAGCAGGCCGGGTTCGTGTCGTTACAGTCTGCCGCAATCAGAGCTTTTAGGGAGCATTTGCGCCGACCGATCTCGGGCCCGCCGGCTCTCACACCCGGCCCCGGCGCTCAACGGAGGTTGTAGTACTCCCGGTGCACGTTCGCCGCCCTGACGCCTGACCGCTGCAGGCCCTTCTGGAAGGCGTTCACCATCACCTCGGGCCCGCAGATGAACGCTGACAGTTCCCGGGGCGGGCACTCGGCCGCCCCGAGGACGCCCGCCAGGCTCAGCCGCGGCTCGGTTGAGGTGTCGATCAGGTGCAGGTGGATGGAATCGTGGCGGGCCGCCAGCTCGCGGATCTCCGCGCCGTACGGTGCGGGCCCTCGGGAACTGAAGTAGAGGTCGACGCGGGTGGGCAGAGTGCCGGGTGTGGCGTCCCGGAGCCAGCTGAGGATCGGCGCGACGCCGATGCCGCCGGCGATCCACACCTGCCGCTCGGTGCCCCGACGGTAGTCGAAGTGACCGTGCGGGCTGTTGATCACCGCCGGCATGCCCGGGGCGACCAGGTTCGCGATGTCGGAGGTGAAGTCCCCGAGCGCCCCGACCGCGACCCGCACGTTGGCGTCCGCGGGTGCGCTGGCGATGCTGAACGGATGCCGGTGCCAGCCGTCCCTGGCCTCGAGGTGCAGGATGGCGAACTGGCCGGCCCGGTACTCGAAGCGTCGGCCCAGCGGCTTCAGCGCAATCTCGACCAGCTTGTCGGAGATCGGCTGCACGGACTCCACCTGGTAGTCGTAGGTGCGGGCGAAGCGACGGGCGAGCAGTTCCCGGTAGAGGTAGAAGGCCAGCCCCGTGCCGCCGATGACGAGGTAGGTCCACCGGAGCACGGCCGAGCCGAACATGCTTCCGTCGAGCAGGCCGTGCACGAAGCCGAAGGCGACGAACACCCCGGTGAAGCGGTGGACGAAGCGCCAGAGGGCGTAACTGCGGAACGGGATGCCGGCCAGGCGCACCACTCTCGAGCCCGTCACTCTGGGGAGACTCCCCAGCACCTGCAGCCGCAGCCGTTTCGGCACGAACGAGAGCCAGCGCGGCGCGATCGCCCAGACGGTGAGCAGGGCGAGGCCGATGAGCCCGATCTGGCCGAGCTTCGGGCCGATGTCCGTTGCCTGCACGTCCGCGGTCACCAGGGCGTGCAGGGAGATCGCGACCATCCCGGCGATGTTGACCCTGCGGTGCCACAGCGCGGCGTGGTCGATCCCGTTGAACCATTGCTCGACCGAGCGGAGGGTGCTGATCAGAACCAGGCCGATGGAGAGCAGGAGCACGCCCTCGGCGCCGAGGAATTCCCCGAGAAGCTGGGGAAGACCTTCGCCGGCCGGCCGGAACACGACCCACAGCACGGCGAGGGCGCCCACGAGCGCGGCGATGCTGAGCGGCCCGATCAGCTTGGCGTCGAGCCAGGCCCTGCGATAGTGCGGTCTCTGCGGGGCAAGCTCGGTATCCGGGGTCATCGGCATACGTTACCCCGGAGCAGAGCACTTCTCCCCCGATTTCCGTTCAGCCGTCGGGTTCGACGACCCGGTCGCGGTCCCACGGCGTCGCCCAGCGGAGCTCTTCGAACATGCGCGAGAGGACGATGGCGGTGAACCCCCAAACCAGTTTGCCGTCGACGGTGAACGCCGGGGCGCGGTAGCTGCGGTTGCCGTAGGTGTGCGTCGTGCTCACCCGGTTGGCCGGGTCGAGCAGGTCCGCCACGGGCATCCGGAACACGTCGACGGTTTCGTCGTGGTCGATCGCGGCCACCTGGGACGGGCGCGTCCACCACGCCGGCACGGGCGTGACGAGATGGTTGCTCACGGGCACCGCCAGCGCCGGAAGGGTGCCGAGCGGTTCGAGCCCGTGCGGGTCGAGTCCCGTCTCCTCGACGGCCTCCCGCAGCGCCGCCGCGATCGGGCCGGCGTCGGCGGCCTCGAGTCGGCCGCCCGGGAAGGCGATCTGCCCCGGGTGACTCCCGAGGGTGGCCGCCCGCCGCAGCAGGAGCACATCCAGATCTCGTCCGACGTGCCCGTTCCCCTGCCCCGGCGTCCGCGCCGGCCCACTGGCGGGCGCACTCGCGGGCGCGGAGTCGAGAACACCGAACAGCACGAGCACGGCGGCGTGGCGGGCGCGGGACGAGTCCGGCAGCACCCGCGACAGGTCGGTGCGCCAGTCGAGACCGCGCTCGCAGAGCGCCGCCAGCTCGGCACTGGGGTGGTCGGCACTGGGGTGCTCGGCACTGGGGTGGTCGGCGCGCGGGTGGTCAGGCACGTCGGGTGGTCAGGCACGTCGGGTGGTCAGGCACGTCGGGTGGTCAGGCACGTCGGGCATGCTACCAGCCATCCTGCAGCACCTCGTCGAGCCGGTCCACGAAGAAGTCGGCGCTCTCCCGGCTCAGGCACAGGGGCGGTTTGATCTTGAGCACGTTCTGCCGCTCCGAGGTGGGCTGCACGATCACGCCGAGCTCCAGCATCCGTTCGCAGATCGCTGTCGTCTCACTGGTCGCCGGTTCCAGGGAGTCCCGATCGCGCACGAGCTCCACTCCCAGATACAGGCCCATGCCGTGCACCATCCCGATCAGAGGATGCCGCTCCGCGAGGAGCGCGAGCCGGCCCGCCAGGTGCCGGCCGACGGCATCCGCATTCTCCTGCAGGGATTCGTCCCGGATGACGTCGAGCACGGCCAGGCCCGCGACGCAGCTGACCGGGCTGCCGCCGGCCGAGGAAAAGAAGTTGCCCTCGCGGGCCAGGGATTCGGCGATGTCGCGGCGGGTGAGCACCGCGCCGAGCGGATAGCCGTTGCCCATGGCCTTGGCCACGGTGATGATGTCCGGGACGACGCCCTGCTGCGCCGAGCCCCAGAAGTGGCTGCCGAGGCGGCCGTAGCCGACCTGCACCTCGTCGGCGATGCACAGCCCGCCGTGGGCACGGATCTGTTCGTAGACGAGGCCGAGGTAGCCCTCCGGGGGCACGACGCCGCCGGCGTTGCCCAGCACGGGCTCGGAGATGAAGGCGGCCAGGTCGCCTCCGGGGCCGTCCGGGTCGGCCAGGAGGTGCGCCAGATCGGCCGCGTAGTCCGCCGCCGCCGCGGCGCCTCGGTGCCGACCCCGATAGGAGTTCGGTGCATCGATGATGTGCACCCAGTCGGGCCGCGAGGCCACGGCGTGCGGGTTGTCGAAGGCGGAGGTCGACACGGCGTCGGACGCCATCGTCCAGCCGTGGTAGCCCTCCCGGAGGGCGACGACGCCGCCCCGGCCGGTGTGGATCCGGGCCAGGCGCAGGGCCAGGTCTACGGCCTCGCTCCCGCTGTTGACCAGCAGCACGGTGTCGAGGCCGGGGTCGGGCGATTTGGCCACGATCCGCTCGCAGAGGTCGGCCAGCGCCGAGTAGAGGAACCGGGAATTCGTGTTCAGCAGCCGCAGCTGGTCGCCCACGGCCCGGCTGAACCGGGGGTGGCTGTGTCCGATCACGGCGACGTTGTTGACCATGTCGACGTAGGAGCGGCCCCGGGTGTCGATGAGCAGTTCGCGCCACCCCCGTTCGATCTGCGGCGGCTGCTCGTAGTACTTCTCCTGCGCGGCGGCCATGACGGCGGCGCGCCGGGCCAGCTCCCCCGCGGGGTCGACGACGGATGCCTGCGGCGCCATCCCGAGCCACCGCGCCGGGTCCGGGGCGAGTCGGGCCCAGGCGGCGGCGCGGGAGGGCTGCGCGAAGTGCGGGGCCGGCAGGCCCGGGCGGGTGAGCTCCTGCACGGTCACCCGGCCGGCCGGGCTCGAAACGCCCAGGGTCTCCCCCGCGGCGACCGCTGCCCCGGGTGTGAGACCCGACGTGACGCCGCCGATGCGCAGCTCGATCCCGGCCAGGGCCAGGACCAGGCTGTCCCCGTCACCCTCCTCTGTGACCTCGACGGCGGTGACCACGGCGTCCGCGGGCGCGATGAGCTCCGATCCGGCGGGCAGGAAGACCTCGGTGAACAGGGCGAACGTGTGCGGTTCCCGCCGCGACAGCGACTGGGTCCGGGTGAGCCGGAACTGGCCGTAGGGGGCGACGGCGACGCGGCGACGGGTGAGGGCTGCGCGCGCGAGCTGCCCCTCGGCATCCGTTTGCTGCCAGAGGCCGTCGGCCAGGGCCGGGCTGGTCACCGTGAAGTCGAGCAGTTCGCAGTCGCCACCGGCGAGCGCGGGGATCAGCGGCACGATCCTGTCGGGGGCGATCGTTTCGGGCTCGGCACCGGCCCGGGACGGCCGGCCCAGCGCCTGCCGGATGGCCGCCTCCGCCTCCTCCCAGCCGATCGCGCTGGCCGCGGCGAACACGTGCCATTCCGCGTCCATCCGGTGGCGGGCGTAGTCGTTGTCCTCGTCGATGCGCACCTGCTGCTCGCCGCTGGCCACCAGCACCGCCCCGCGGAGCACGATCAGCGGCCAGAGCGCTACGATCTCGTCGTCGGTCAGGGGAACCACCTCGTCGAAGGCGACGATCGCCTCGAGGGCCGCGAACGGATTGTCCGGAACGTGGTGCAGCACGGATGCGGTGGTGACCGCGAGCTCCGCGACCAGCCACCCGGTTCCGAGGTCGCCGAAGTCGATGACCCCCTCGGGCAGGTGGTGGCCGTTCGGCAGCACCCGGCAGATCACGTTGTCATCGGTGATGTCCCCGTGGATGGTCTGCAGCCGGAGGCCGGACACCACGCCCGCGAGGCGCGCGGCAGCGCTGTCGGCGATGGCGCTCAGCCGCGCCCGGGTCTCCTCCTCGGGCACCCAGTGCACCAGCAGGTCGATCACGGCTTTCGCGTTGCGCAGGTCCCACTGCAACGTGCGGTCGAGCCCGTCCGCCGCGAAGTCCCGCAGGTGCATTGCCGTCGTGCCCGAGAGCCGGCCCAGCGCCCTGACCACCGGCGGGGCCAGATAGCCCTGCGCCTCGAGCGAGGGCCCTTCGATGAACGTCAGCAGCCGCACGGGGAGGGTGGCCTCCGCGGCCGGCCAGTGCTGACGGATGCTGCCGTTCAGTCCGTGCACCGGCCGCGGCACCCGCATCCCGCGTGCGGACAGGTACTCCATCACCGCGTCCTGCGCGGCCAGCTCCGTGGCGGAGAAGGCGGGGTTGTCGACCTTGAGCACGTACCGCTGGGCGCCTGGAGCCGCGTCATGGCGCGTGATCAGGAAGTTGCGGTCCTGCTGGCTGCCGAGTTCGCGGGCCGTGCCCAGGACCCCGAAAAGCGACGCCGCCATGGACTCGGCGTCCGTCGTGGTGATGTCCGGGCGGACGAGTCCCTCGCCACTGAAGAAATCAAAATCGGACACGTCGACGCTCCTCGCAGTTCGCGCACTGAATCCCGGCCGCCTGCCTGCACGACCACGGAATGCGGATTCCGTACTTTTTGGACTTGTTTTGGTTGTTTACGTCCGTTATTTTGGGTGACAATGACGGATAGCCTAATATAGCTTCAGAGAATGAAAATTCTTCTAGTTGGAGCCGGCGGCGTCGGCGACGCTTTCGCCAAGATCATCGCTCGCCGTTCCTTCTATGAACTGATCGTGGTCAGCGACTACGACCTCCGCCGCGCGGAGCGCACCGTCGCTTCGATCTCAGCCAAGCACGGAGAAGACGTCTCCGCCCGGTTCAAGGCCGTGCAGATCGACGCATCAGACCCCGAGCGGGTGGCAGCAGTTGCCCTCGAGCACGGGGCCACCCATGTGATGAATGCCGTCGAACCGAAGTTCGTTTCCAGCATATTCGCGGGATCCCTCGCTGCCGGTGCCGACTACGTCGACATGGCGATGAGCATGTCAAAGCCGCATCCCACCGACCCGCTCGCCCAGACCGGGGTCAAACTCGGCGACGAGCAGTTCGCGCAGGCCGCCGATTGGGAGAACACCGGACGCCTGGCCCTGGTCGGGATGGGCGTGGAGCCGGGGCTCTCTGACGTGTTCGCGCGGTACGCTTCCGACCACCTGTTCAGCGAGATCGACGAACTCGGCACCCGTGATGGCGCGAACCTGATCGTCCGGGACGAGAACGGCAATGAGATCTTCGCACCGTCGTTCAGCATCTGGACCACAATCGAAGAGTGCCTCAACCCTCCGGTGATCTTCGAAAGGGACCGCGGCTGGTTCACGACGGCCCCGTTCAGCGAGCCCGAGATGTTCGACTTCCCCGAGGGGATCGGCCCGGTCGAGTGCGTGAACGTTGAGCACAAAGAGGTGCTCCTAATGCCGCGCTGGCTAGAAGCGAAGCGGGTCACCTTCAAATACGGGCTCGTTGAGGAATTCATCGGCGTTCTGAAGACCCTGCACCTGCTCGGCCTCGACAGCGTCGAACCGGTGCGAGTGCGAGCCGCGGCCGGTTCCGCGATGGTTGCTCCCCGCGACGTCGTCGCGGCCTGCCTGCCTGACCCGGCGTCAATCGGACCCCGAATGACGGGAAAGACCTGCGCCGGCGTATGGGTCACCGGCTTGGGGCTGGACGGTGCCCCCCGAGAGGTCTACCTGTACCACGTCAGCGACTACGAGTGGACGATGAAGGAATACGACGCCCAGTGCGTGGTGTGGCAGACCGCACTCAATCCGGTGATTGCGTTGGAATTGCTCGCCGGAGGCGAGTGGGGCGGCGTCGGAGTACTGGGCCCGGAAGCCTTTGATGCAAAGCCTTTCCTCGAGTTGATGCAGGCACCCGAGCCCGCCGGCTACGGCCAGTCGTGGGGTTTCCAGGACCGCTTGCGCGGCTGAATGCGAGGAATCAGACCAGAGGACGGTCGGTCGACTCGCGGGCACGCAGGACGTTCTTGACGGACGGCGGGCCGCTCCGCGAGTCACCATCGAGCCGGCTGAGCAGGAAATTGACCGCCGCTGTGGCCGTTTCCTCCGGGCTCAGGTCTACGGAGGTGATCGCCGGAGTGCTACTGCGGGTCTGCTCGGAATCAGACCCGGCAACGATCATCACGTCTCCGGGGATGGTGATGCCCGATTCCCGGAGACGTGCCTGCAGTCCGGAGGCATGCCGCCCCGTCAAACAGTAGATTCCGTCGGGTACCGGCTCCCCCGACTGCAGCATCGCCTCGGCGACGATTCGACCACCGCTCTCCCCGGAACGCTCGTCCTCCCGGTAGACGATCGCCTTCTGGCCCCGTCCGGCGCACCAGGAGCGATAGGCAATCTCGCTGTCCGCATTCCAGGCATTGGCATCCGTACCGGCGACGAGTGCGACACGCCGCGCGCCGCGGTCGAGCAGGTGGGCGAAGACCTCCGCCGCATCGGCCACGGTGCCCGTTCCGATCCAGTCAGTAAAGTCAGGCCGTTCCACGTCTCGGCCCACCGACACCAGAGGGATGCCGTTGCGCTTCAGCAATCCGATCACGGGATCGTTGCCGACCGGATCGGAAATGATGAAGCCGTCCACGGCGAGCGCGATCCCCGGCACGCTTCCGGTTGTCGGGTCACGCACCAGCATCAACCCGAACCCGCGGTCAAGCGCGGCCACGGCGGCGGCCCCGGCGAACCGCACGAAGTAGTCCACACCGACCGGCAGGTAGGAATCCAGGGTGTCGAGAGGGCGGATCACCAGCCCGAGAATGCCGAGACGATTGCTGCGGAGCCCCCGCGCGATCGCATCCGCGCTGTAGCCGAGGCTCGAGGCGGCATCGAGGACTCTCTGCCGCGTGGCCTCCGCCACCACACCCTTGCCGTTCAGGGCATGAGAAACAGTTGTGATCGAAACCCCGGCATTGCGCGCGACATCGTGAATGGTGACTCGCCGACCTGAAGTGCTCACGAGGAGCACTCTACTCCGTCAAATCAATTCACAAATCGTTTTGCATATTTCTCGACCAAAACGTTTTGTTCCGCTAGGTTCCTAAACACTGCACGGTCCGCCATCTCCCTCTCCAAGAAAATTAGGGGCTCCATATGAAGAAGAAAGCAGTCACCGCTCTGGCGGTACTCACCCTGGCTCTGACCGGCTGCGCCGGTGCGCCCCAAAGTTCCGAGGGCCCGAGCCTCGCCACCGACGATCTCCTGGTCACCACGCCAGAGGCCGCTGGCGAGCTCGACCTCGCCACCTGGAACCTACCCTTCGGCGAGCCTGCATCGCTCGACCCGATCAAGGCCTTCAACTACCCCGAGAACACTGTCGTCGCAAACCTCTGCGAAGGTCTGATGCAGCTGCAGCCCGACTACAGCATCACACCCAACCTGGCCGAGAAGGTGGAAAGCCCCGTCGCGTCGACGTACATCTACACCGTGCGTCAGGGTGTCACCTTCTGGGACGGCCAGCCGATGACCACCGAGGACGTTCTCTTCAGCCTGGGTCGTCAGCTCGACCCGAACGAGGGCAGCTACTGGGCCGGGGGCATTGTCGACAACATCGCTTCCATCAACCAGACCGGTGATTGGGAGGTCACCGTCAAGCTCAAGGCACCGGATGCGACCTTCAACTCCTACATGGTCACCCCCGTGGGCACTGTGGTGGAAAAGGCACACCGCGAAGCCGCCGGCGAAGGCTACGGAACCCCCGCCGGCCTGGTCATGTGCACGGGCCCCTTCTCCGTCGGCGCTTGGAACGAGGGCCAGTCCATCTCCCTCCAGCGCAATGACAGCTATTGGAACGAGGACAGGGCAGCCAAGACCGCGCAGGTCGACATCAATTTCATCGTCGACTCCGCAGCCATCGCCAGCGCCCTGTCCACCGGTGCCATCGACGGCTCCTACGACGTGCCGTTGGGTGCGCTGAGCACCCTTCAGGACTCCACCGAGGGCACTCTCAACCTCGGACGTTCGCTGCAGCTGGTCGCCATCATCGGCACCGGCAAGGGCGCGTTCGCTGACCCTGCCGTGCGCAAGGCCCTCATGATGGCCACCGATCGGGAAGCCATCGCATCTACGGTGTTTGAGGGAACGGCCCAGGCCTCCCGATCGCTGATCCCCGACAACGGCTGGGCTTACGGCACGACAAAGTTCGAATCCGGCCGGGCCAAGCTCGCGCCGACCGGCGTCGACATCGACGGAGCTAAGGAAGCGCTCAAGGCTGCCACGGTCGACCTGACTCAGCCGATCAAGATCGTTTACCCCTCCGAGCGCACGTACTACGCCGACATCATCTCGGAGATCGCCAACGGCGCTGCTGCCATCGGGCTGACGGTGGAGCCGGAAGGAATCCCGAGCGCCCAGTTCGGTGCGTTCTTCTCAGACCCGAAGGCACGCGAGGGCCACGACGCGTTTGTGACCAACAACTACATGGACGTGCCGGACCCGCTCGCCTTCCTCCGGACCATTATGGGCACCGGCGGATCTCAGAACTACAACGAGTACAGCAACCCGGAGGTCGACGACCTGCTCGCCGAGGCCGCCGCCACGACCGACGAAGACAAGCGCGCTGCGCTCGTGAATCAGATCCAGGACATCGCCATGACAGACCTGCCCTGGATCCCGATCGCCGACCCCTCGGTGCGACTGTTCCTCAACAAGCGGGTTACGGGCGTCCCGGCATCCTTCGTCTACCTCTACTACCCCTGGGCCGCTGACCTCGGGGCCGCGGCCAAGTAGTTGATCGGGATCGAGAAGGGGTTATCTCAGTGATGTTCATGACGCGAAGGCTGCTCGCTCTGGCCGGGGTGCTCGTTGTGTCGAGCTTCCTGGTGTTCGCCGCCATGTACGCGGCACCCGGCAGCCCGGAGAACTTCCTGGTTCAGGGGCGCACCGTTTCGCCGGACGTGTTGGCCGCGATCCGCGAACAGTACTCACTGGATGACCCCTTCTTCGTCCGCTTCTGGAACTGGCTCACCAACGTTCTACAGGGCGACTTCGGGCAGTCCCTTGCCAACCGTCAAGAAGTGGGCGATCTGCTCGCCAACCGCCTGCCCACCACGCTGATGCTCGTGCTGCTCGCAGCCATCGTGATCGTGGTGCTAGGTGTCGGACTCGGCATCGGGGCCGGCGTCCGCGATGGAATCGTCGACAAGGTCGTGCTCCTGGGTTCCAACCTGGGATTCGCTGTTCCGACCTTCTTCGCGGCTCTGCTCCTGATGAGCATCTTCAGCGTCGGCCTGGGCTGGTTCCCCGTCTTCGGTTCCGGGACGGGCCTTCTCGATCGCATCTGGCACCTCACGCTCCCGGCGCTCGCCCTTGCCCTGCCGTCCGCTGCCGTGGTCGCCCGCATCACCCGCACCGCCATTCGGGAGGAGCGAGACTCCGAGCATTCCGTCATGGCGAGTGCCCGCGGAGTTCCTGCCATGCTCGTCCTGCGCCGCCACGTCATACGCAATTCCATGCTCCCGGTGAGCACCATTGTCGGCGTTCACATCGCAGGGCTGATCGCCGGATCCTTCGTCGTGGAATACGCCTTCACCCTCGACGGGCTCGGCACTCTGCTGGTGGGAGCGGTTCAGCGAAAAGACTTCGCAGTCGTGCAGGCAATCGCGATCATCCTGGTCGCGGCATTCGGCATCATCAACCTGCTCGTCGACGTGCTGTACGCAGCCATCGACCCGCGGGTAGGAACGAGGCGCAGCAAGTGAGCAGGTTCTTTCAACGAATGGGCCCCCTCGGCTCCATCGCCGTCGGCTTCGTCGCCCTGGTTGTGCTCGGCGCCCTGCTGGCACCGATCATCGCCCCTTACGACCCGACCATCGGCTCCGTCACCCAGCGCTACCAAGGCCCCAGCATGGCCCACCTGCTCGGCACGGACCAGGCAGGTAGAGACATCTTCTCCCGGCTGCTCTGGGGAGCGCGCTCCAGCCTGACCGGCCCATTGATCGTGGTCGTCATCACGGCGGTCTTCGGCACGACGCTGGCACTGACCAGCGTCTGGTGGGGTGGAATCGTGGACTCGTTCATGAGTCGGGTGCTCGACCTTCTGTTCGCATTCCCCAACCTCCTGCTCGCGATGCTCGCCATCGCCGTCTTCGGACCCAGCCTCACCACAGCCGCGCTCGCTCTGTCGATCGCGTACATCCCGTACACGGCCCGAGTCATCCGCAGCACGGCCATGCGCGAACGTAACCTGCCCTACACACGATCGCCACAGCTGCAGGGTATCTCCGGTGTCACCATCACGGCCCGGCACCTGCTGCCCAACGTGGCTCCACTCATCGTGACCGGGGCGACGATCAACTTTGGCTTCGCGATGATCGAACTCGCCGCCCTGTCCTTCCTGGGTCTTGGTGTGCAGCCACCCCAGGCCGACTGGGGCCTCATGGTCTCCAACGGGCAGCAATCCCTGCTCAAGGGATACCCGGCCGAGAGTGTCCTTGCCGGGTTGTGCATCGTGCTGACCGTGGCCGCCCTCGGCTACATCGGCGAACGACTGGGCGGCCGCGCGGCCGCCGGAAGGAAGGCCTGATGCTGGACATTCGTGGTCTCAACCTAGCCATCGCCGGTGAGCACTCGTCGCGCCAGATCCTCAATAACGTGTCGATCACCGTCGATTCCGGCGAGGCCGTCGGGTTGGTCGGCGAATCGGGCAGTGGAAAGTCGATGACCCTGCGGTCGATTCTCCGCACTGAACCAAGAAATGCTAGGGTCACCGGCAGCATCACCCTCGACGGGATCGACGTGCTCGCGCTGCGGGGTGAGCCGCTACGCCTGATGCGCGCAAGGGACGTCTCGATGATCGCCCAAAACCCGCACGCGGTGCTCAACCCAGTGCTTCCCATCCGGCAGTACCTCGTCGAGGGCATGCACGATGCCCAGGGGCTCTCCGTTCGATCAGCCCGGCTCCGCGCCGGCGAGCTCCTCGAGCAGGTCGGCATCGACCACGTGGACCGCGTCCTCGGTTCGTACCCACACCAGCTCTCAGGGGGAATGCTCCAGCGGGTCGTGATCGCGGGGGCGATCGCCGGGAGACCGCGACTCATGCTCGCGGACGAGCCGACGACTGCCCTTGACGTCACCACCCAGGCGGAGGTAATGGCGATCCTTGACGATTGCAGGCGTGAACTCGGCATGGCCATGCTGTTCGTCACCCATGATCTCGACCTTGCCGCCGCGGTCTGCGACCGGATCAACGTCATGAAGGACGGCGTCGTAGTGGAGACCGGCGCGCCGGAACAGCTCCGCGACGATCCGCAGCATCATTACACACGGGAGTTGATGGACTCCCGCCCGGCCGGCGTGATCTGGACCCGCACAGCAGGAGGCGCCGAATGACCACGCCCGCGATTACCGTCGAGTCGCTCACCAAGACGTTTCACACCGGTCACTCCAGCGGGGCAGTGACGGCGCTCGATGCGGTCACGCTGACGGTCGAGTCCGGGTCTTGTCTGGCCGTGGTCGGCGAGTCAGGGTCAGGCAAGACCACGCTGGCACGCATCATCGTCGGGCTGGAGACCTCAGACTCGGGCACCGTCAGGGTTGCGGGCCACCCGGTCGCAGCAAAGGCGAACCGGCGCGAATTGCGCCGCCGGGCGCGTCAGATCCAGATGGTTTTCCAGGACCCGCAGAGTTCACTCAACCGCCGCCTGCCGGTGCAGACCGCCGTAGACGAGGTCCTGCGCGCCCACACCTCCCTCGATCGTGCGGCCAGACGGGCGCGCTGCATCGAGTTGTTCGCACAGGTGGGCTTGGAACCGCACCAGCTGGGAGCGCTTCCGGGCGAGCTCTCCGGCGGCCAAAGGCAGCGCGTGGCCATTGCCCGCGCCCTCGCCGCTGATCCTGCCGTCATCGTGTTGGACGAGTCTGTGGCGGCGCTCGATGTCACCGTCCAGGCACAAATCCTTGCCCTCCTGACCGAGCTGCGCCAGTCCAGGGGGCTGACCTATCTCTTCATCACACACGATTTGTCGGTCGTACAGATGATCGCCGATCAGGTCGTCGTGATGCGCCGCGGAAGCATTGTGGAGCGCGGCTCCACCGCCGAAGTATTGACCAACCCGCAGCATCCGTACACTCAACTGCTTCTCGAGTGTGCACCTCGCCCCGGCTGGAAACCCCAGCGCGGCGTTATCCGTGCCCTTCGGGAGGAAATCACCTCATGATCACTGACCCTCCGATCACAATCCAAGTCGACTCAACGGATCCCTTCGGGCGCGGTCTGCAACGCGGCCGCGCGATCCGCGATGTGCTGGCCGAGAGCCTCTCCATCTACCTCGCTCTCTTCGCCACTGCCGGCATCAGCCCGGAGACGGTGCAGTTGAACGCGGAACTCGCGCTGCGGGCCACCAGGGAATGGTGCATGGACCTGGCCTCGGAGATGGAGGGAACCGCCGAGGGTTCCGGACTCGCCGTCTGGCAGGTGGCTGCCCTAAACGCACGCACCGAAATCCTCTCTGGAGGCCTCGGTGCGAAGCCGGGTGAATGCTCGACAATCGTGAACGCGCGGAACAATCCCATCGGCGCCCAAACGTGGGACTGGCATGACGAGTTGTCGGACCACTGGCACCTGCAGGAGGTACGCGGGAACGCCCGCGACTTCGTCGGCCTGACCGAGTACGGCATCATCAGCAAAATCGGCATCAACGATGCCGGCGTCGGCATTCTGCTCAATATCCTGGGCCACCGGGCCGACCGGGCCGACGGGGTTCCCGTGCACCTGGTCGGAGCCCGGGTGCTGGCTCAGGCGTCAACCCTTGCAGAGGCGGTCGACATTCTGCTCAGCGCACCCGTCAGCACATCCAGCGCCATTACCGTCGTGAGTCCGGAAGGCGCCGTGATCGTTGAGTTGAGCCCGGTGGGTGCTGCGGTTGTCCAGCCGCAGAACGACGTGCTGCTCCACACGAACCATTTCCTCGATGACCGGCTGGCCCAGGGCGAAAAGCCGGGCCTGTACGACCCGGACTCTCAGTTGCGCCTCGCAACGCTGACAGACCGGGTACGTCTTTCGCCGCTTCCGCCTGATGCGTCAGGCCTCTTGCCGTTCCTCGTATCCCAACCCGGTGACCCGGCCCAGCTCTGCTGCGTTCCCGCGGATGGTGCCGTTCTAGGCGACCGCTGGGCAACCTTGGCAACGATAACCCTGGACTCCGCCGCGCGAGGGATGACGGTGTCGGCGGGCTCTCCTGCGGACACAATCGACACCGAGACGGTGCGATTGGTAGCTGAACACCGAACCGGCGGTGTGGGGCGCTGATCCTGGAGGTGACATCATCAGGAGAGACAGCGTCGTCGCCACCTTCCGAGGAACGCGAGCAAACACTCGGGGATTCCCAGGGAATCAACAACGACCGAAAGCCGCCGCAGTGTCCTACCCCGCAGAGCTTGCCGACATCCGTCTCATCGTCTCGGACATGGACGGCACCCTGCTCGACGACGACGGCCACGTGCCGGACGCGTTCTGGCCTCTCCTCGATGACCTCCTGCGGGCCGGAATCGTCTTCGTTCCCGCCAGCGGCCGGCAGTACCAGACCCTCCACGGCATGTTCGGCGAGCGCGACGGACTGATCTACATCGCGGAAAACGGCACCAGCGTGATGCAGGGCGGCTCCAGCCTGCACCGCGAACCCGTCGAGGACGCGGCCATCGCCCCGCTCGTGGAGTGGGTGCGCACCACCGTGGCCGACGGAGCCGACCTGGGCATCGTCGTCTGCGGCGCCCGGACCGCCTACATCGAGCGCACCGATGCGGCCTTCGTCGACCACGTCCGCCGCTATTACGCCGCCGTCGAGATCGTTGCGGACGTGCACGCCGCCTGCCTCGATGACGATGTGCTGAAGCTGGCAATCTACGACGCAGGCCGGGCCGAGACGCGCAGCGGCCCGGCCATCCGGGGCCTGGGGCTGCCGGCCGATGTCGTGGTCTCGGGCCCGAACTGGGTCGATGTGATGCACCGGGGCGCGAACAAGGGCCGGGCGCTGGTGCGGCTGCAGCGACATCTGGGGGTCAGCCGGGAGCAGACGATGGCATTCGGCGACTACCTCAACGACGCCGAGATGCTCGACGCCGCCGGGCACTCCTACGCGATGGCCAACGCGCACGCAAGCATCCGTGCGCGTGCCCGCCACACCGCGGCGTCGAACGCGGAGGCGGGCGTGGTCAGCAGCATCCGTGAGGCCCTGCCGAACCTGAAGCCGGTGCTTGTCCCCTAGCGCTTGTCTCCTGGCGCGGGCAGCCATATGATATATCATTAGTGAAGCGATAATCGAACTCTGCGTTCTATTATCGAACGCGCGCTTTACCCGCAACAGCCAGCACGCAACGACAGTGACGTCCGTTTCGCCCGCAGATCCGCCCACAAAGAAGTGAGGAAGCCGTGCAGTTCCACCACCACGGATACGTGTCCACAGACCCGCGCATTCAGGACGCCGCGGGGGTCGGCATCGATCGCCCCGACGAGCTCCCCGAGAACGTCGACGTTCTCATCGTCGGAACGGGTCCCGCCGGCATGATCACCGCCGCCCAGCTCTCCCACTTCCCCGGCATCACGACTCGCATCGTGGAGCGTCGCGGCGAGCGCCTGGCGATCGGCCAGGCCGACGGCATCCAGGCCCGCAGCGTCGAGACCTTCCAGGCGTTCGGTTTCGCGGAGCGCATCATCGCGGAGGCGTACCGCATCACCGAGATGGCCTTCTGGACGCCGGACCCCACGGATGCGTCCCGCATCGTCCGCTCCGCCCGCGCGGTCGACGACCCGGCCGGCATCAGCGAGTTTCCGCACCTCATCGTCAACCAGGCCCGCGTGCTGGACTACTTCGCAGAGGTGATGGCCAATTCGCCGACGCGGATGGAGCCGGATTACGGCTTCGACTTCCGCAGCCTGGTGAACACCGACGAGGGCGACTACCCCGTGACGGTGACGCTGGTGCACACCGACGGTGAACGGGCGGGCCAGGAGCGCATCGTCCATGCCAGGTACGTTGTCGGCGCGGACGGCGCCCGCAGCGCCGTGCGCGATTCCATCGGCTGCACGCTCGCCGGCGACCAGGCGTTCCACGCCTGGGGAGTGATGGACGTTCTCGCGGTCACCGACTTCCCGGACATCCGGATGAAGTGCGCGATCCAGTCCGGGACCGGCGGCAACATCCTGCTCATCCCTCGTGAGGGCGGCTATCTGTTCCGCATGTACGTCGACCTGGGCGAGGTGTCCGCCGACGACAACGGAGCGGTGCGCAAGACGACGATCGACGAGATCATCGCGAAGGCCAACGCCATCATCCACCCCTACACGCTGGACGTGAAGAACGTCGCCTGGCACAGCGTCTACGAGGTCGCCCACCGTCTCACCGACCGATTCGACGACGTGCTGCCGGCCGAGGTCGGCACCCGCACACCGCGGGTCTTCATCACCGGCGACGCCTGCCACACGCACAGTGCGAAGGCCGGTCAGGGCATGAACGTGTCGATGCAGGACGGCTTCAACCTGGCCTGGAAGCTCGCCTATGTACTCGAAGGCCGCAGCCCAGAATCCCTGCTCGGCACGTACTCGGCCGAGCGTCAGGTCATCGCCAGGAACCTGATCGACTTCGACAAGCAGTGGTCGACCCTGATGGCGACCAGGCCGGAGGACCTCGAGGTGCCGCTGGAGGACTTCTACACTCGGACGGCGGAGTTCCCGTCCGGGTTCATGACGGAATACCCGCCGTCGATGCTGATCGGTGCGGCGGCCGACCAGCCGCTGGCCGCAGGGTTCCCGCTCGGCAAGCGCTTCAAGTCCGCCTCGGTGGTGCGCGTCGGAGACGCCAACCCCGTGCAGCTCGGACACCACCACCGAGCGGATGGCCGCTGGCGTCTGTACGCGTTCGCGGATGCCGCGGCATCCGGTGAGGCCTCGGCGCTCTCGGACTGGGCCGAATGGTTGCAGACGTCGCCGGAGTCCCCGCTGATCCTGCACACTCCCGGCGGGACCGACATCGACAGTGTCTTCGACGTCAAAGTGATCTACCAGCAGGACCACACCGGCGTGGACATCGGCAGCGTTCCGGCCGCGTTCCTGCCGAAGATCGGCCCGTTCGAGCTGATCGACTACGAGAAGGTGTACTCCACCGACCCGGAGCACGACATCTTCGAACTTCGCGGGATCGACCGCGGCGGCGCCGTCGTGGTGGTTCGACCGGACCAGTACGTGGCGAACGTGCTGCCCCTGGCCGAGACCGAGGAACTGGCGGCGTTCTTCCGGCAGGTGCTGCTCGTTCGGTAGACGCCCCCGCGGGGCGCCCCCTTTGGGGCGCCCCCGCGGCTACTCGGCGGTCGGCCGCTGGCGTTGACGTTTGGTTGCCGACCGCTGCTGCTTCGCGGCGAGGTGCCGACGGCCCGAACCCCGGGTGGGTTTCGTCGGCCGGCGGGGCGCCGCGGCGGGAGCCAGGCATCCGGCCACGAGGTCGGCGAGCTTGGCCCGGGCGATTTCTCGATTGCGCAACTGGGAGCGCCGCTCCGACGCTGTCACGGTGATCACCCCGTCGACGAGACGTTTGGCGAGGCGGGAGAGCAGCAGCATCCGCTGTTCATCGGAGAGCGCCGCCGACTCGGCGACGTTCCAGAAAAGCTCGACCCGGCTGTCGGACGTGTTGACGTGCTGACCGCCCGGACCGGAGGACCGCGAGAACCGCCAGCCGAGTTCGCGCTCGGGAACGGTCAACGCGGGCGTTACCTCCAGGTCCATGCACCCAGCGTCGCACGATCTGCGGCATTCGGCCTGAGGGGAGGCCGCATGGTAGCCTTTCCCCCTATTTGAGGAGTGCTGTGAACACGGCTTTGACTAACCCCGCGCCCATCGGCGCTTCTCGTTTCAGCACGCCGATGATGAGAGTTTCCGTCCTCGCCGCGGCGCTCCTCCTCTCGGTTCTGGGCCTGACGTTCGCCCCCTCCGGCGGACCCGCGTCGGCTGCGGAGACGATCGCCCAGTGCAACAATGTGGACAACACCCCCGGTCTGGGCCTGAACTGCGACGTGACCGTGGTCAACAACCTCAATGTCGCCACCGGAGTGGCCAATTCCACCGTCACCGTCAAGGAATGCCACGGCCCCGCGAACACGGAGCCGACCTGCACGACCTCGACGAAGAGCTATGACGCGCTCACCACATCGGTCAGCCAGTGCAACTATGCCGCGAACGGCGGCGGCGCCAGCGTCATCTGCAACGTAGACGTCACCAACAACATCACCGGGGCGGCGTCCACGGGCGTCACCGGCGCAACCGTCAACCAGTGCAACGGATCCGGGGCGGAAGGCACCGCGCCGACCCTGAACTGCGACCCGTTCCCCGCCAACGTATCCGGCGCGACGATCACCCAGTGCAACGGATCAGTGAACGGCGGCGGCGCTTCCGATCGCGTCACCTGCACGGTGACCCCCTCGACCATGAGCGCGCAGCTGCCGGTCTCGATCAACCAGTGCAACAACACGGCCAACGGCGGCGGATCCGTCGTCACCTGCGCCGCCTCGCTGAAGAACATCAGCCTTGCCTCCTCGACGACGCCCACACCGAAGGCGTCGCCGGTCGCCAAGAACAAACTGCACGACTCCAAGACCGACGGCTTCACGCACGTCTCAGCCGGCGGTAACGACTCCCCCGTCTTCCTCGGGGCCGGAGCGCTGCTGCTGGCCGGGCTGCTGACCGCAGCCTTCGCCGCACGCCGGATTGGTGCCCGTCGCTAAACCGGCGCTGCTCGGCGGAGTAGCGGCGCTTCTCTTAGTGATGTCGGTCGGGTGGATCCTTCTCCACCCGACCGGCCCGGAGACAGCCCCGACGGCCCTGCCGACACCCTCGATTCACCGCGTCACACCGGCGACACCGGCCGCGCCCCTGCCCGTTGCCCCGGACGTTCCCTCGGCTACACCTGCGCCTGATGTCGTGATCAACGCATCCGTGCCGCTGCGTCTCACGCTCCCCTCGATCGGGATCGACGGAGCCGTCTCCAAATACACGCAGTCGATGATCGACAGCCGTGGCGGCTTCGATCCGACCGAACTCACCACCATCGCCTGGGACACGACCATTGCCGGCGGTCTGGCCGGCACGGACTCGACCAATACGGTCTACCTGTACGGACACTCCTGGGTTGACACCGCGGTCTTCAACGACCTGAAGGATCTGCGTCCCGGAGCCGTCGCGAGCATCGACACGGCAAACGGGAGGCTATGCTACGTCGAGCAGAAGTCCCTCAAGCTGGACAAAGCGCAGTACAAGAACAACGACGAACTCACCGACGCCATCCCCAACCGTCTGGTTCTCGTCAGCTGCTACCGCCCCGTGGGCTACGACCCGAACTCCGCCACCGTGCAGAACATCGTCGCGGTGCTGCAACTGGACCAGGACAAGACAAACGTCGGTTGCTGATCACTCGGCCCGCGCGGCCTCGGCAGGCAACGGAAGTGTTCGCACGCTCTCGAACCGGCGCAGCTCCCCGTCGATGGGATCGGTGAACGTCACCTCACTCGCCAGGAGCTGCAGCGGCCGGGTGAAATCGTCGATCGCGACATCCTGAACGACGGGGTACACCGGGTCATCGATGATCGGGATCCCCAGGCCCAGCATGTGCATCCGCAGCTGATGGGTGCGGCCGGTGCGCGGCGTCAGCCGATAGACGCCGATGTCCTGCACGCCGTACTGCACACCGCCCTGCAGGACGGTCTCCAGCTCGATCAGCGACTCGGCGTTGGCCGGATCGTCGGTCACCTCGGCCTGCCAGTGGCCTCGCCTGGTGGCGAGGTGGTTGCGGACGGTGACGGGGAGATCAAGTTCCGGCCGCAGGGGGGCCAGCGCACGATACGTCTTGCCGACCTCGCCGCGTTGGAACATCGTTTGATACGCCCCGCGCCACCGTCGCTCGGTCGCAAGGACCAGAAGGCCCGACGTCACCCGGTCCAGGCGATGCAACGGCGAGAGCTCGGGCAGCCCCAACTCGGCGCGCAGGCGCACCACCACACTCTGCAGGACGTGCCGACCACGCGGAATCGTCGACAGAAAGGCCGGCTTGTCGATCACGACGAGTCGGGCGTCCCGATGGACTACGTGGATGATACCGGGCACGAAGGCCTCATCGGCGAGGTCGCGATGAAACCAGACGAAGGTATGGGGCTGGTAGGGGTCGCTCCCGACGACCGGCTCGCCCGACTGATAGGCGAAGCGCTCCCCGGCCAGAAAAGCGGCGACATCGACGAACTCGGCGAGACGCTCGAGCAACCAGGCGCCCATGGTCGGCCACGGATGCGGCCGGGCGCGGTCCCGATCGGGCGTGCTCACCCAGGCGGCATCGAGCCCGTGGCGTTGCGGCAACGGTGAGGGCGGGGGCATTCACTGATCGTACGTCGCCCGGTATCCGTCTCACCAACTCGGTGGCGGCCGCGGCGAGCCGAAGCGAATCGCCGCCAACCCCTACAGGTAGTATGGATATCACACCCCAACCACTACATATGGTTCCTTCGCCCGGCTCAACCCCCCGCCCGATTGTCGTGGGTGCTGACCCCAAGGAGATGGCACAGAGTGTTGAAAATGGAAAACCCCGGCGCAGGAACCGTCCCGACGGGGAACACTCCGAGCACGCTCATGGTGGCCAAACGGGATGGACGCCGGCTCGCCTTCGATGACGCCCGCATCTACGCGGCACTCGCCAAGAGCTTCACGGAGGTCAACGGTGAGCTGACCCCGCTCACGCACCGCACCATCCGTGATCTGGTCGCTCGCGTCAATCGCGAGATAGCCTCCCGCTTCGCGGTGGACATAAAAATCTACGAGGTGCAGAACATCGTGGAACATGCCCTGCTGGACAGCAAGGAATACGACGCAGCCGAGGCATACATTAATTACCGCATCCAGCGGGACTTCGCACGCAGCAAAGCCACCGACATCAACCACTCGATCGTCAAACTGATCAGCAAAGACCAATCGGTCGTCAACGAGAACGCCAACAAGGACAGCGACGTCTTCAACACCCAGCGCGACCTGACCGCCGGAGCCGTGGGCAAGGCCATCGGCCTGAAAATGCTGCCCCCGCACGTCGCGAACGCCCACCAGAAGGGCGACCTGCACTACCACGACCTCGACTACCACCCCTATGCGCCGATGACGAACTGCTGCCTCATCGACTTCAAGACCATGCTGAGTCAGGGCTTCCGGATCGGCAACGCCGACGTCGATCCGCCCCGGTCGGTTCAGACGGCCACGGCCCAAATCTCCCAGATCATCGCTAACGTCTCATCGACCCAGTACGGCGGATGCTCCGGCAACCGCATCGACGAGGTGCTCGCCCCCTACGCCGAGAAGAACCTCGAGAAGCACCTGGCCGACGCCCGGAAGTGGATAACGGACGAGTCGCAGCACCAGCCGTACGCCGAGGAGAAGACCCTCAAGGACATCTACGACGCGATGCAGAGCCTCGAGTACGAGATCAACACCCTGTTCACCTCGAACGGGCAGACACCGTTCACTTCCCTCGGCTTCGGCCTCGGCACCAGCTGGTTCGAGCGCGAGATCCAGAAGGCGATCCTGCAGATCCGGATCGAGGGGCTGGGCAGCGAAAAGCGCACGGCGATCTTCCCGAAGCTGATCTTCACCGTCAAGCGGGGCCTCAACCTCGAACCGGCCGACCCGAACTACGACATCAAGCAGCTGGCGCTGGAGTGTTCCACCAAGCGCATGTACCCGGACATCCTCAACTACGACAAGATCGTCGAACTCACCGGCAGCTTCAAGGTGCCGATGGGCTGCCGCTCGTTCCTGCAGGGCTGGACCGACGAGGACGGCAACGACGTCTCCGAAGGCCGGATGAACCTCGGAGTCGTGACGCTCAATCTGCCCCGGATCGCCCTTGAGGCCGCCGGCGACAAGGGAAAGTTCTGGAGCATTCTCGCCGAGCGGGTGAGCACGGCGCGCGACGCTCTGCTCTTTCGAATCGAGCGGTGCAAGGAAGCGACCCCGCAGAACGCCCCGATTCTTTACGTCTACGGCGCCTTCGGCCAGCACCTGTCGGCCGGCCAGCCGGTCGACACCCTCTTCAAGAACAAGCGGGCCACGGTGTCCCTCGGCTACATCGGCCTCTACGAGGTGGCCGCGTCCTTCTACGGCGGCGACTGGGAAACCAACACCGAAGCCCGTGACTTCACCATCGACATCCTGCGCACGCTGCACGAGCGCACCACTGCGTGGAGCAACGAGTACGGCTACCAGTTCAGTGTGTACTCGACGCCGAGCGAGAGTCTGACCGACCGGTTCTGCCGACTCGACACCGAGAAATTCGGCTCCGTGCCGAACATCACCGACAAGGACTACTACACCAACAGCTTCCACTACGACGTGCGCAAGAACCCGACGCCGTTCGAGAAGCTGGACTTCGAGAAGATCTACCCGACGTATTCCTCCGGCGGGTTCATCCACTACTGCGAGTACCCGATCCTGCAGCAGAACCCCAAGGCACTCGAGGCCGTGTGGGACTACTCCTACGATCGGGTCGGCTACCTGGGCACCAACACCCCGATCGACCACTGTTACGCCTGTGGTTTCTCGGGCGACTTCGACGCCACCGAGCGCGGATTCGAATGCCCCGAGTGCGGAAACGCCGACCCGATGACCTGCGACGTCGTCAAGCGCACCTGCGGCTACCTCGGCAACCCGCAGGCCCGCCCGATGGTGCACGGCCGGCACACGGAGATCACCTCCCGGGTCAAGCACATGGCCGGCGCCACCGGCATCCGTGGGGCGGATGCCGCCGCATCCGTGGCCGCGGATGCGTAACCCCCAGCCCGGCGAGTGGCTGTCGGAGAAGCTGAGCCAGCAGCACGTCGGCGACTACAAACCCTTCGTCTTCGTCGACGGCGAGGGGGTGCGGTGCAGCCTGTACCTGTCCGGGTGCCTGTTCGCCTGTGAGGGCTGCTTCAACGAGGCCACCTGGAGTTTTCGCTACGGACAGCCGTACACCGGTGAACTCGAGGACCAGATCCTGGCAGACCTCGGCCAGGAGTATGTGCAGGGCCTCACCCTGCTCGGCGGCGAGCCGTTCCTCAACACCGGGGTGTGCCTGTCGCTCCTCGACCGGGTTCGCCGGGAACTCGGCTCGTCGAAGGACGTGTGGTGCTGGACCGGCTACACGTTCGAAGAGCTGCTGCTGGAAAGTGCGGACAAGCTCGCCCTGCTCGGCGCGATCGACGTTCTGGTCGACGGCCGGTTCGAACTGGGCAAGCGCGACCCGGGCCTGCAGTTCCGGGGCAGCAGCAACCAGCGGATCATCGACGTCAAGGCTTCCCTCGCCAGTGGCCAGGTGACGCTGTGGGGCGAACTAAAGGATGCGACCAGCAGCTATGAACAGATCGAGAAACGCAACCTGATCTAGAAGTTCTGGAAGTCAGAACAGTGGCCAGGGCACCGCGGGCATGTCGCCCCGCGGTGCCGGGAACCGGCCCTCAGTGCGGAGCCGATCGCAGCGCGCGGCCAGGGCGGCGATCTCGACGTCGCTGAGCAGCTCGGCGAGGGTGTCGCCGAGCTCGCCGGTCAGCCGGGACGTGACCCGGTCGATGCCGGCGAGTTCGTCGGCGCTGAGCTCTTCGCCCAGCCAGCCCCAGAGCACGGTGCGCAGCTTGTGGTCGGCGTGGAACGTGAGTCCGTGGTCGACGCCGTGCCGGTGCCCGCCCGGCATGGCGAGGATGTGGTCTCCCTTGCGATCGGCGTTGTTCACGACGATGTCGAACACGGCCATCCGTCGCAGCGCGGCCGAGTCTTCATGGATCAGCGTCACCGCCCGATTGTGCTCGTCCCGGCCGTCGAAGACCCGGCGCCAGCCCGGGGCCGGGGCGGCTTCCCACGGGACCAGATCGACGGCATCCTGTTCGGGATCCGGCTCCTGCCACAGCTGCACCATCCCGGGGCCCATCGGGCCGCCCCGCAGCCAGGTGCGGGGCACGACGTTCCAGTCGAAGGCCTGCGAGACCCGGTAGGCCGCGACCTCCCGGCCGGCCAGGTTGCCGTCCGGGAAATCCCACAGGGGATGCTCCCCGGCGATCGGCTTGTAGACCACTACCACGCCGCCGATGCTGCCGAGAAAGGTCGCGTTCGAGGCCGTCGTGATGCGGCCGGTGAGTTCGAGCTCGCCGTCGGCGAAGTCGGCAGCCATCGTCAGGGGCCGTCGGGGAAGGTGCAGACGTGCCCGTCCGGGTCGATGGGGCTGCCGCAGAGCGGGCAGAGGGGACGACCGGCCCCGACCACCTCGTGCGTGCGCTTCGCGAATGCCCGGGCGGTGCCGACAGGCATCCGTACCAACAGCAATCCCTGCGGCTCCTTGGGGCCGGTCAGGATTTCGGCGAAGCTCTCGATCTCACCCGGGGCCTGGTGCGCCTCGATCACGATCTGCACGGTGGAGGGGTCCCAGACCAGGCTCATCGCGCCGGTTGTGAATTCTTCCGTGAGGGGCTGCTCCAGCGGCTCGTTGTCGACGAGCTCGATCGGAGTGTCGGTCGGGATGCCGAACGGATTGCCCTCGCGGGCCCGCAACTCGTCGAGCATCTCATCGACGGCATCCGCGAGCACAGCCGCGTGTTGCTTGTCCAGGCCGATGCTGATCAGGTGAGCCCCGGTGCGCGCCTGCAGGTAGAACCTGCGTGACCCGGGGAGGCCGACGGTGCCGACGACGACCCGATCCGGCCAGGCGAACTCATGGACGATAGTTGGCATGTGGGTATTTTAGGGGCCGGATGTGTGCGGCGCCTGACCGGCTCCGCCACCGACCTGCGCGTCGGCCGAGGGGGTGGCTGCGCCGAGCCAGGAGAGGTCGCCGGCGTCGGTGTTGATGGCGTGCACACTCGGGCGATTGACGCCGTATCGAACGATCGACACGGATGCCGGACCGACGTTGATGCGCTGGAACAGGTCAAGATGCATGCCGAGGGCGTCGGCCAGAACGGACTTGATGATGTCGCCGTGGCTCACCGCCACCCACACCGCACCCGGGCCGTGCTGAGCCTCGAACGCCGCGTCGTGACGGCGGATCGTGGCGACCGACCTGGCCTGCATGGCGGCCAGCGACTCGCCGCCGGGGAACACGGCGGCGGACGGCTGGGTCTGCACCACCGACCACAGCGCCTCCTTGGCGAGATCGCCGAGGGCCCGGCCCTGCCATTCTCCGTAGTCGCACTCGGTGATGCCCTCCTCCTCCACCAGGGTGCCCGGCGAGCGAGGCGAGCCCTCCGAGCCCGGCGTTGCCGACGTGATGGGCCCCACCAGCGAGCCGGCCTGGTGGTCGAGGATCAGTTGCGAGGTCTGCCGGCAGCGCTCGAGGGGGCTGGAGACCACGCCGACCAGGTTCACCGCCGCCAGGCGCTGGCCCGTGAGGGCTGCCTGTTCCTGCCCGATCTGGTCGAGCCTGACGCCGGGGGCGCGTCCGGCTAACATTCCGTCGGCATTCGCGGTGGTGCGTCCGTGCCGCACGAGGATGACTGTGGCCATGGGTACAGCCTAGGCATTGGTTCAGGGCAGACTCCCTCTCAGCCACTGGGCCAGTCCGACGCCCGGGGCCCGGCCTCCACCCGTCTGCGACAGCTCCTGTCCCAAGCGCGTCGAACCAATTCGACGGAACCAATTCGACGGAGATTTTGCGGAAAAACGCCCGTTCAGGCCTGTTGCAGCCCGTTTTGGGCAAAATCTCCGTCGAATTGGTTAGGGCACGGATCGCCCTGCACCGCTCGTCTTTCGATCGCGCCGGACCCTCTAGCATTGCCTGATGGACGCGCAGATGAACCCAGAAGTTGCAGCGAAGCCGCGCGCCAAGCGCGTCACGCACTGGTGGCCGCTGGTGAGCGGGCTGATGGCCCTCGGACTGGCCTTCATCCTCGGCGCTCTCATCGTGGTGCGCGACCAGGGCCTGCCCCTCTCCATCGACACCGAGTGGATGAAAGAGCTGATCGAGAATCGGGCGCCCATCTGGCAAACCCTCGCCCTGGCGATGGACACCCTGGGCGGCGGACTGGTCGCGATCATCATCCTGCCCGTTGTGATCGCCGTCGCCCTGCTGCTGGCGAAACGCCCCTGGGCCGCCGGTTACTTTCTCGCCGCAACGGTGGTGACCGGTGGAGTCGTGCAGCTGCTCAAGAATCTCTTCGGTCGGGCCCGCCCGGAGAACCTGATGACGAACCTCGATTTCGGATCGTTCCCCTCCGGGCACGTCGCCAACGCCGCGACCATGGCCGTGGTTCTGGGCATCCTCTTTCCGCGGGTCTGGGTCTGGGTGGCCGGTTCGGTATACACGATCGTCATGATGATGAGCCGCACCTACCTGGGTGCGCACTGGCTCACCGACACCATCGGTGCGCTGCTGCTCGGAATCGGCGTCGCCGTCGTCATCTGGGCGCCACTGGCCGCGAAACTCGACGGTGAGCACGAGCTCGCCAGAAGCCGGCCACCCGGACGGTTCTCCTGGTCGGTCCTTCACGACAAGCTCATGGTCGAACCACGGATGCTCGAAGCCGCCTCCCGCCGCCGGCTCTACCTGACCTCGATCGTACTGGCCGGCCTCGGTGCCGTGTTCTTCACGGTCATCCTCCTGTCCGTGCTGAACAAAAACGGCTTGACCGTCATCGACGAACCAGTGCAGGCGTGGCTGGCCACGTGGCGCTCGCCCGCTCTGACGTCGGTCATGATCGGTCTGGCCATTCTCTTCGGGCCCATCGCGCTACCGATCACCCTGCTCGTCCTGACGCTCGCCTGGGGTGTCATCGGCAAGCACGCGCGGCGACCCGTGATCCTGGCTGCGGCCATGCTGGTCGGCGTCGTGCTGGGCCAGATCATCGGGCATTCGGTCAACCGCCACCGTCCGCCGACGGAACTCATGCTCTTCGGCCCCGATCCCTCGTTCTCCTTCCCGTCCGGGCACGTCCTCGGCGCGACAGACTTCGTGCTGCTCACGGCCTACCTCGTCTTCTCACGTCGCGCGAGCATCCGTGGAACGGTCGCCGGGTTCGGCTTCGCCGTGGTCTGCATCGTTGCCGCGGCCGTCAGCCGCGTCTATCTGGGTTACCACTGGGCCACGGATGCGCTGGCATCCGTTTCGCTGTCCCTGATCATTGTCGGCGGCGTGATCGCCTTCGACACCTGGCGCACCGCGCGCGTTCCCGAGGAGACGCGAGGTCTCGAGGGCACGAAAGAGGAGACTAAAGAGGAGACGAAAGAGGAGACGAGGGGCGTCTAGTAGAGCCGGGCGCGCCACGCCCGACCGAAACAGTACGCCCCGTAGGCGATGAGCCCGATGGCGATCGCCGTCAGGATGATCTCGCCGGACGGCAGCGCGGCCAGGCTTTTCAGCGCCCCGTCGAGGCCGGTCGACTTGCTCGGGTCCAGCGTGAGCGCGGCGACACCGATCAGAACCGCCATCACACCCAGCGCGATGCCCTTGGCGATGTAGCCCACCATCCCCAGAGCGATGATGGCCGATCCGGCGGGGCCGCTCGGCACCGAGATGTCCGCGGTGAATTTCTTGAGCGCACCCTTGCGCACGAAGTAGCCGCCGATGGCGAGCACGACCAGAGCCACAGCCAGCAGCACGAACACACCGCCCGGGGCCGACATGAGACGGGCACTGGTGTCACGGGTGCTGCCGGCCGAATTCGTCGTTCCTCCGAGCGCGAACGTGGCAGCCGTCCCCGCGAGAACGAGGTAAACCGTCGCCTTACTCGTTTCGACCACTCGGTGCGACCATTTGCGCTTGGGATCGGCTCCCTGAATCAGGAACGCGCCCAGGAGCAGCCACAACCCGAGGGCGAACAGGCCGACCACGACGGCCCACAGCACAAAGACCCCGCCCGGGCTCGCCGCCAGCTGCCCGAACGCACCGGACTGATCGGCGGTGCCACCTCCGCCGACCGCAATGGCGATGGCGAGCCCGGCGATGAGAAGGTGCAACAAACCGTTCACGGCGAAGCCCAGCCGGGCCAGGATCTGCAGACTGTCGCTGCGCTTGGCCGTACGGGCGACTTTGGCCGCTGAATCACTGATCATGGGCTCAGCTTAGGACAGACCTCCGTCACTCCCCCGGAGCAGGTCGTGGGCGCTTGATTCTATGACGTCGTTGCCGCGCCGTGACCACGCAGGCGCCCCTTGGCACCACGTTCAACCAGCACAGGAACATACTCTCTGACCGGCCGCCCATCCAGGGCTTTGTGCTCTTCGAGGACCGCTCGCTCGATGCTCGACCGTGGAATGTGAGGGAATCTCTCGGCCAGTCGATCGACCACCTTCGCGATGGCCCTCAGTTCCTCATCAGTGCTCACGAGGCCATAGTCCTGCCGAACGGCCCGATCGTCAATCCGCTGCGCCGCGGGTGGCCGGCCCGATTGTTCCAGCCGCGGTTACGAAAGATCCTTCGGGGCGACAGGCCGGGAAATGAGGTAGCCCTGCACCGTGTCACAACCCAGATCCCGCAGGAGCCGGCGTTGGCTTTCCCGTTCGACACCTTCCGCAGTGACCTTGAGGCCGAGGGCGTGGGCGGTGTCGATGATCCCGCCCACGAGCAGGGCGTCGGAGGGCGCCGAATCGATGTTGTCGATAAAGGTCTTGTCGATCTTGACCGTGGTCAGGGGCAGGCTGCGCAGCAGGGACAGGGAGGAGAAGCCGGTGCCATAGTCGTCCAGGGCAATGCTGATCCCCGCATCCCGGAGCTGTTGGAGTTGACCGACCGCCCGCGGCAGGTCGGTGATCGCCGCGCCCTCTGTGATTTCGACCTGGATGAGGTACGCGGGAACGCCGTGCCTGTGGAGTGCCTCGACCAGTTCAGGGACGATGGTTCGGGCCGCGAGTTGGAGCGGAGACACGTTGACGGCGATACGGCGCGGGGTTCCCGAATCCAGCCAGCGCCTGGCCTGGGCGCACACCTCGTTGATGACCCTTTCTCCGATCCGGTGGATGTCGCCGGACAGTTCCATGATCGGAATGAATTCCGCGGGCGACACCGCGCCCAGAACCGGGTCGGTCCAGCGCAGCAGCGCCTCCACCGCCGAGCAGTCGCCACTGGCCAGATCCATCTGCGGCTGGTAGCGCAAACTGAACGCGCGGGTCTCGAACGCCTCCGGCAGTCGCCTTCGGATGAGGGCATTCCGCACGATCGGCGCGGCCTCACCGTGCCCGTCAAGACGGGCAACCTGGCGTTTGCCGGACTGCTTGGCCTTGAGCATGGCCCCGTCCGCGTGGCGGAGCAGCGCGTCAAGCTGGGTCAGCTCTCGTTCCGCTGCGACATCGCCGGCCATCGCGACGCCGACGGACGCGGTCACGTGCAGAAGATGGCCGTCGCAGACGAACGGGACCGACGCGCCGAGCACGACCAGATCCGCGATGGCGAGGAGCTCTCCTTCATCCACGTCGATCAACAACACCGCGAATTCGTCGCCGCCCTGGCGGGCCAGGACATCGGTGGGGCGGACAATGTGGCGCAGCCGTTCAGCGAAACCGATCAGGATCTCATCCCCGGCCTGGTGACCGAATGTGTCGTTGATGGCCTTGAAACCGTCGAGGTCGATATAGAGAACCGCAACGCGGGCCATATCCCCGGTACCCCCGATCGCCGCGGCACCACTCTCTTCCAAGTGCCGACGGTTGGGCAGACCGGTCAGGGAATCGTGCAGCGACGCGTAGCGAAAATCCGCGGATAGCCGTTCGAAAATCTGTGACACCGACACGACTCGTGGACCGTCGTCGGTCAGGACGAGCACGTCCCGGTACCGGTTGCCCTCGGGCAGCTCCAGGATGCGCTGGGCCGCGTTCGCCAGGATCATCCGACCGGGAAGCGCGAAGGAATTCTCAGACACCATCTGGATGGCCGTCGAGCGGGCATGCAGGCCGCGACCGTACCCCAGCCGTCCGGTCAGGGTGAACTCCACCTGTTCACGTGTCAACAGGAAGTATGCTCCGCCTTCCTGCACAACGAGCGAACGAAGCTGCTGGTCCGCTCGAAATACCCGGTCGATCTCCGTCATCGGCGTTGTGGCGGACACCTGTTCGACGCTGGTGGCCAGGTCCGCCAAACACACGACCCGGTCGACCCGGCCCGCAGGGTCGAGAACGGCGTCAAGAATGGTGCTCATCCTTCATCAGTATCCGATCGCGACCTCCGGCCCAACTCAACCCGCCGAAGTTTGCCGGCTGTTCAGCCGCCTGTCATCTCTCGTCACAGCCGACAGCAGAACCGGAAGTCTGAACGTCTCCGGGACCCCAGGCCGCGCCGCCACAAGGAGTTCGGCAAACCGTCTGTGCAATAATCTGCGTATGGATGCAGATTCTCACGTGTGTGGCCGCACACCCGACAGCCAGTTCGTCGAGCTGGCCGTTGAAGTGTTCGGCATGCTGGCCGATGCGAGCAGGGTGCGGATCATTCTTGCCCTGCGAGACGGGGAGCTATCCGTGAATCAGCTGGCGGAGGCAGTCGACAAGTCACCGGCGGCCGTCTCCCAACACCTGGCCAAGCTGCGTCTGGCTCGCATGGTGACCACGCGCCATGAAGGGACCCGGGTGTTCTACCGCCTGGAAAACGAGCATGCGAGTCAACTCGTGTCGGATGCGATCTTTCAGGCGGAGCACTCCCTCGGCGGCACTCCGCGCCATCACCACACCCGGAATGAGGCCAGCGCATGAGCGCCCCACACGTGCACTCCCCCGCAGACGGTCTTCCCGGCCACGCCCACACGCACGATCACGAGCACGAGCACGAGCACGATCATGGACGCGATCACGATCACGATCATGGCGACGGCCATTCCCACGCGCACCCGACCGGGGTCAAGGGGTTCTTCTATGGCCTGTTCGTGCCGCACAGCCACGATGCCGCCGACTCGATCGATGACGCGTTGGAGGCCAGCACCCAGGGCATCCGTGCGGTCAAAATCAGCCTGCTGATCCTCCTCGCAACCACCATCCTGCAGTTCGCGGTCGTACTCGTCAGCGGCTCGGTGGCCCTGCTCGCCGATACCATCCACAATTTCTCCGACGCCCTGACCGCGATTCCCCTGTGGATCGCGTTCATCCTCGGCCGGCGCATCGCGACCCGCCGGTACACCTACGGTTATGGGCGGGCCGAGGACCTCGCCGGGCTCTTCATCGTCGGTGTCGTCGCCCTGTCTGCCGTCGTGGCGGCCTGGCAGTCGATTGACCGGTTCTTCAACCCTCAGCCGCTGCACAACCTGGGCTGGGTGATCGCCGCCGGCCTGATCGGTTTCGCCGGCAACGAGCTGGTGGCGATCTATCGAATCCGGGTCGGCCAGAAAATCGGATCGGCGGCCCTCGTCGCTGACGGCGTTCACGCACGGATGGACGGCTTCACTTCGCTTGCAGTGGTCGCCGGCGCGGTCGGCGTCATGCTGGGATTCCCGTTGGCCGACCCGCTCGTCGGTCTCCTGATCTCCGCGGCGATCATCGTTTTGCTGTGGGGAACGGTGCGGAGCATCGGTCGGCGCCTCATGGACGGGATCGAACCGGAGCTCGTGGACCGGGCGCGGTCGGCGCTGGCCCACAGCCCGGGGGTCCTGGACGTTTCCACCGTCCGGTTGAGATGGGTCGGGCACCGACTTCGCGGTGAGGCACGAATCGTCGTCGCCGACACTTCACTGTCCGTGGCAGAACTGGTGGCCGCCGACGCCGAGCGTCAGGTTCAGCGGGCATTGCCGAATCTCGATCACTTTACGATCCAAACCGTCGCCCCGGAGCCGCCGACGTTGGGACGGTAGGCCATCCGGTCGATTTCCGCTCACTGACGTCCTCGGGAGCGCCTGGCAGCACCCGTGGGCTACGGGATCTTCGCGAGGACCGCGTTGACGACCGCAGCGCCCTCGGCGGCGGCGGCCGCGGCGTCCAGGGTCGGGGCGCTGTCGCCGGACACGTCCTGCGTGTAGATCACGTCGATGCCACCCTTGCTGCCCCCGACCCAAACCTTGTCGGCCCGAGGCTCGGTGTCGCTCAGTTGCGAGACGGAGAAGGACTGCGGGGAATCGACGACGTTGGGCAATTGGGCGACCACTGTGCCTGAGCCCGCCCTCCTGCCGGCATACACGCGGATTTCCTGGACCGAGTCGCAGGATGCGTAGGCCGCGAGCCTCTGCTGGAACTCCGTCTTCGCGGTCGCTCCCTGCGACGCCTGAACAACGCTGATATTCCGATAGTGACGAGACATCGCGTGCTCCATGCCCGCGCGGCCCGGGCGGGACCCGGCCACTGTGCCTGGATCGTAGCGCAGCGTGGCATCCGTGGCGGGCGAAGATTCCTAGGGCAGAGGGCCGCGCCGCGCCAGCATCCCTGCGAAGAGGGCGTGCAGCAGCGGGAGCAAGGAAACGGCCATCAGCACCGTTCCGAACACGACATCGTCGGCACGGAGCAGGACGCCGCCGATCAGCAGGGCGGCGAAGAGGACAGCCGAGATGATCTGCCGTCCGGTTCGCTCGAGACTGCCCAGGCGACGCTCGATCCGAGGGGTCTGCACCGAGACGGTGCCCTCCTCGAACCGCGTCGCGAGGGTGTCGAGCCGCTGGGGCAACCGAGCAATGGTGCCCGCAACCGACATCGCCTGCTTCGCGACCCCCTGCACCAGGTTTCCGCCCTCGGCCCGGATCAGCTGGGCTGAATACGGCTCGACCGAGTTCCAGATATTGAAGGCGGGGTCGAGCGAACTGCACATTCCCGAGGTCAGCGACATCGCCCGCACGATGAGGAGAAAGTTCTCCGGAAGCTGAAACGGCAGCGAGCGCACCACATCACCGAACTCGAGGGCGAAGGCGCGAAACTCGCGCGGGTCGACGTCCTGCAGCTCGGCGAAACCCATCCCGCCGAACCGGGCGAACAGCTTCGTCATCGCCCGTTCGAGTTCGGCGGTGTCGGCGGAGGGCAGGAGTACACCCACCCCACGGATGCCGTCCACCATCCCCTTGCCGTCGCGTGACGCGGCGGCGATCAGCAGCTTGCGCAGACCCTGACGCAGGGCATCGGGCACATCCCCCATCATCCCGAAGTCGATGAAGGTGAACTTCCACGCCCGGCGGCCGTCCGCTGCCCCCGCTCCCCCGACACCTGCGCCGACCAGCGGCGTGACGAAGATGTTGCCGGGGTGCGGGTCGGCGTGGAAGTAGCCGTGCACGAAGAGCTGGTCAAACATGACGGCCGCGAAGTCGGTGGCGACTTCGGACGGGTCGATGCCGGCCGCCCTCAACCCGTCGACATCGTTGATTTTGATGGCGGTCACATCCTGCAGGGTCAGCACGCGCCGGGTGGTGCGCTCCCACACCAGGTCGGGAACGCTGACCCGGGCATCCTCCGCGAAGTCCTGAGCAAACCGCTCGGCGCTCGCGGCCTCGTGCAGATAGTCGATCTCCTCGAGGCTCGTGAACGCGAACTCCTCGACCAGGGCCGGCATGTCGACGCGGTCGGAGACGAGACGGATGTGGCTGAGCCAGCGGGCGACCCGGCGGAGAGCACTGAGGTCGACATCGACGATCGTGCCGATGCCGGGCCGCTGAATCTTGACGACGACGTCGAGCAGGCCTGTGTCGGCCGCATCCAATTGCGACAGCCGGGCGCGGTGCACCTGGCCGAGAGATGCCGCGGCCAGCGGGGTCGGATCGATGAAGGAGAACGCCCGCTCGAGCGTCACACCCAGCTCGGCTTCGGCGAGGGCCCGGATCGCCGGGAACGGCACCGGCGGAACCTCGTCCTGCAGGCCCTCCAGCTCTTTGGTGATCTCCGGCGGGAGCACGTCGAGGCGGGACGACATGAACTGGCCGACCTTGATCATGAGGCCGCCCAGGTCGACGGCGAGCACGTGGAAGCGCTGCGCAATGCGCTGAAGGCGGGCCGACCTGTTGCGGGCGGCTACCCGCGCGAGTCCGACCCGTGGGAGGAACAATTCGTACCACCAGGTCTGCACCAGATAGCGGGCGGCGAAAATCAGGATCCGGCGGGTGCGGGCGCGCATGTTCCCGACGTCGGTCATCTAATCTCCTTGATGCCGACGTGCTGTGGGCACTCGGTCAGTCCTGGGCGAGGATCAGGTAGAGCTTACGACGCGCTTCTTCCAGAACGGCGACGGCCTGCTTCACGTGCTCCGGGTTGCCGGAGCGCCCGACCTGGGCGGCGGCCTGAGCGAGGTCGATGCCGGCCTTGGGCAGTGCGCCCGCCCGACCGCTATCCCGAGCACCCTGGGTTTCCCAGGGCGCCGGCTGATCGGCCGCGGCATCCGCTACCCCTCGCCCCTCGTCCGTGAGCGAGTACGTCTTGCGACCGTTGGACTCCTCCGCGCCGATGAGCCCCTCGTCGGCCAGCAGCTGAAGCGTGGGATACACCGAGCCGGGGCTCGGCTTCCAGGCCCCGTTGCTGCGTTCATCGATCTCGTGGATGATCTGGTAGCCGTGCATCGGCTGCTCGGCGAGCAGCGCCAGCACCGCCGCACGCACGTCGCCGCGCCCCATCCTGGGCCCGACCTTGCGGTCGAACTGTCCGCGAAGTTGCTCCATCGCTTCCCACACGCCGGTCGGCCAGCCCTCGCCGCTGCCGCCGCGGCGCCCCTTGAACCCGTCGCCCATAAATGAACCGCTCATGATGTCCTCCTCAGCGCCGACGCCATCCGGCTCGACGATACCTAACGATATATCGCCCAGACAGATGACGAAACAATGTTCCCATATTCATTCGATCGTCTGGGAAGCTCCTGTGCCCTCATTCACCCGACACACTGGGGGGGGTCATTTTTTGACCAGCCTGCCGCAGGCCGCATCCGCGTCATAGGCTGAATCACACATGCGATGGACGGGAGACTGAGTTGGCCCAGACGACGACAGCCGGGACGACGGTGGCCGAGGTACTGGCCGAGCTGGCAGCGTTGGAGGACCCGCGGTCTCGCGAGGTGAGCGCCAGGCACGGCGACGACCACGGGGTGAACCGCAGCAAGCTGCGCGCGCTAGCCAAACGGCTGAGGACCCAACAGGAGCTTGCCTGCCAACTGTGGGAGACCTCGGACACGGCAGCCCGACTGTTGGCGATCCTGATTTGCCGTCCGGTGGCGTTCGAGCGGGATGAGTTGACCGTAATGTCGCGGCAGTCGAGCACTCCCAAGGTGCAGGACTGGCTCGTGAACTATGTGGTGAAGAAGAACCCGCACGCCGAGGAACTGCGCGTGACCTGATTCGCCGATCCGGACCCGACGGTCGCGAGTGCCGGCTGGGCCCTGACCACCGATCGGGTGGCGAAGAAGCCCGAGGGCCTCGACCTTGCGGGGCTGCTCGACCACATCGAGACGGAGATGAAGGATGCCCCGGGTCGCCTGCAGTGGGCGATGAACCATTGCCTGGCCCAGATAGGAATCGAGCATGCCGGGTATCGAGCTCGTGCCATCGATATCGGCCAGCGCCTGGAGGTGCTGAAGGACTACCCGACTCCCCCGAACTGCACTTCTCCGTTCGCACCCATCTGGATCACCGAGATGGTGAGCCGACAGCGCGATCAACGGCAGGGCTGAGGAGCAAACGGAACGAAACTAGGATGGTCCGATGCAGTTCTCTCTGTGGTTGGCCCTTGTCGGCGCGGGCACCCTGATCAGTTTCACGCCGGGCGCGGGGGCGATAAACACCATGAGCAACGCCCTGAACGCCGGCTTCCGCCGCTCGATCTGGGGAATCCTCGGCCAGCAGGCCGCGCTGCTCATCCACATCGTGATCGTGGCACTCGGTGTCGGCCTGCTCGTGGCCAGTTCCCCGGTCGCCTTCAACGTCATTCGCTACGCCGGGGCCGCCTACCTCGTCTACCTCGGCATCCGTCAGTTCCTGGCCAAACCGGAACTCGATGCCGGGCGTGCCAGTGCCCTCCGCGACGAGCCCCGCTGGTCGATGTTCCAGCGCGGACTGTGGGTGAACATTCTGAACCCCAAGGCGATTGTGTTCTTCCTGGCGTTCCTGCCCCAGTTCATCCGGGTCGACCGGCCGATGCCGACCCAGTATCTGATCGTCGCCGCCACCGTCGTCGCGATCGACGTTCTGGTGATGTGGTTCTTCTTCGCCGGCACAGCGCGTTCGTTCCAGCGATTCACCCGCGACGCTCACGGTCAGCGCGTGCTGAACCGCACCTTCGGCGTGCTCTTCGTGGGCGTCGGAGTGCTGCTCGCGGTCATCCGCTGAGGGCCTGGGACTCATCACCGACCGAAGGAACGAGGTCGGTGATGACGCCCGGCGAGTAGGTTTAGGAGCATGGAAAGCGGATTCGTCACGTTGTCGCCGCTTCAGGCGCTTGGCATCCCCGTTGCGCTCGTCGGCTCCGTGTTCCTGGCGTTCGGTGCAGAGTTCCAGCACCGCGGCGTGAACAAAGTCGACGCTGCCAGCCACTACAGTGCGAAGACCGGCCTCGGCATCGGGCAGCTGCTGGCCCTGGCCCGCCGCCCCTCCTGGTTGCTCGGAACCCTGATGCTGGGCATCGCGATTGTCCTGCAGCTCATCAGTCTGTTTCTTGCCCCGCTGACTGTCGTGCAGCCGCTGGGCGCCCTGGCACTCGTCATCACCGCCGTCCTCAACGCCCGGTTGACCCGGACCCGACTCACCCGGAGGGCGATCCGAGCGATCTTGTTGTGCGTCGGCGGGATCGCGGTGTTCGTCGGGGTGGCCGCCGTGACGACAACATCCGTGCCCATCCAGACAGAGCAGCTGGTCATCGTGCTGATCATCCTGGCCTTCGTGCTCGCGATCCTTGCCGTTGGCTTCGTCTTCCTCCGGAAGCGGTCGCCGACGGTGTTCTACATCCTCGCCGGCGGCGTTCTCTTCGGTTTCGTCGCGACCCTGGCCAAGGTCGTCATCGCCCGCGTCCAAACCATCGTCTTGCACGGGTTCCAACTCGAGCCGGGAGACGGACTCACGATCGTCGCCCTCGTCGGGATCATTGTCACGGCGTTGGCCGGCACGTACCTCGTGCAGACCGCCTACTCGAGCGGACCGCCGGAGCTGGTCGTCGCCGGCCTGACCGTGATCGACCCGATGGTCGGAGTCACCATCGGCATCGTCGTTCTCGGTGAAGCCACCGCCGCCCCCTGGTGGGCCGGCGTCGTCTTCGTTCTCGCGGGAGCGGTTGCTGTCTTCGGGGTGTTCCAGCTGTCCCGCCGGAGCTCAGCTCCCGGAGGGGCCGTCTGAGGGTGCTTCTGCCGCGACCCGGGCTGCGAACTCCTCCATGCCCGTGGCGATGCTTTCCTGCCGCAGGTCGTCATCTTCGGGGTCCTCGGGTGCTTCGTACGACCAGGACATGTACACGTTGGGGTCGATCATGAGGAACGCGGACAGCGAGCTGCGCGGGATCGCTTCATAGTCGCGCACCTGATCGTCCGAGTCGTCCATGCCCATCCACGCGATGCCCGTGTTCTCTGGCAGGACAACCCAGCCTTGACCTCGGAACACGTCGGCGAGGTCCGGCGGGACGCTGGCATGCACCTGAGCGAAACCACGGGTGGTGAGGGCCGGCGCGAGAGTGTTGAGAAGCTCCCGGCACACCTCCGCGGATCCACCGGTGATCAGCAGCTCGACGACGGCGGTGCCGTGGTCGAGCACTATCGCATCGTCAATGTCCTCGTCGGTGGAGTCTTCGTCGAGCTGGTCTTCGTCAACATAGCTGTCGGGTTCGGTGACGATGGCGCCGAGAAGCCGGCCGTCATCGGTTTCGGCGACCAGGGCGAATGCCTCGGACACACCCTGAAGCTCGACAGTGTCGTCGAAGTAGATCTCGGGTGCGTCATCGATGTCGGCCTGCGGGTGCTCAACGAGCAACGCGACAAACGCTGCCCGATGCTGCTTCCCCAGACGTCGGACTCGGAAGCTCGGTTGCTCGCTCATGCTTGAGCCTTTCGACGATGTTCTGCGTGCTGTCACGCTCCGGTTCCGGAACACTCGAGCCTACTCGGTCGGGTCGGTGAAGAAACCCTCCTCGACCATCCAGGCGTAGGCCACATCGGCGGGTTCCGCGCCGTCGACGTCGATCTGTCGGTTCAGGCCGCGCAGCACCTCGTCGGTGAGCCGGGGTGAAATCTCGGCGAAGATCTCCTCCAGGCCGGGGTTGGCCTCGATCGTCTCAGTGAAGAAGACCGGCGCCACGTTGTATGCAGGGAAAAACGCGAGGTCGTCGGTCAGAACGACGAGGTCGAGTGCGTCGAGGCGGCCGTCCGTCGTGAAGACCTCGCCGAAGTTGCAGGCTCCGTCGTCGTCGTCGGTCGCGCTGTAGATCGCACCGGTGTCATAGATGCCGATGTTGCCGTCGGGCACGCCGTCGGCGGCCCCGCGTTCCAGTCCGTAGCGCTTGAGAATGGGATTCATTCCGTCCGGCCGGGAGTTGAATTCGGACTCGACGCAGAACGTGCGGTCTTCGACCGGCAACGCCGCCAGTTGGGACATGGTCGTGATACCGCCCAGCTCGGCGACCGCCTCACTGCGCACAGCCAGGGCGAAAGTGTTGTTCATGGGTGCCGGCGTGCCCCAGGTGAGGCCGTTCTCGATGTCCCGGTCGTGCACGGCCTGCCACATTTCGCCCTGATCGGCGATCGCCTCGGCCTGACCGAGGTAGGTCAGCCACGCGGTCCCGGTGTATTCCCAGAGCACGTCGGCCTGACCGGAGAGGATTAGTTCGCGGGTCGGCTGGCTGCCGGGCAGATTGCTCAGGTCGGTGACGTCGAATCCCGCCGCGGTCCCGGCGAGCACCGCAATCTTGCCGAGCAGCAGCTGCTCCGTGAAGCTCTTGGACGTGACCGTGAGTTCGACGCCCTCGGCACCGTCGAGCGGGGTGATCGATCCGGGACCAACCGCGGGCACGTACGAGGTCGACGGTTTCAGGCCGCAGCCGGTCAGGGCGACGGCGGACAGGGCGAGCACACCGGCTGCCAGACCCCAGCGGCCGAGGGGCATGCGGCGGGCGCGAGGAGAGGAACGGTACATCTAGAGTCCCCTTCGGGCGGGCAACGTGTTCGACAACGCGGCCGACCCAGTCGATGAGCAGGGCGAGGAGAGCCACGAGCAGGGCTCCGGTGACGAGCACGGGGGTGAGGCTGAGATTGACGCCCGTGATGATGAGGATGCCGAGCCCACCGCCGTTGACGAACGTGGCCAGGGCTGCGGTGCCCACCAACAGAACGAGGGCGGTGCGCACTCCCGACAGCATGACCGGAACGGCGAGCGGGAGTTCCACGCGAAACAGCACGGCTGCGGAGCTCATGCCCATGCCACGTCCGGCCTCGACCAGGCGGGCATCGACCTGCTGCAGCCCGACCATGGTGTTGCGCAGCACGGGGAGCACCGCGTAGAGCACGAGGCTCAACGTCGCGGCCCAGAAGCCGAAACCGACCCAGAACGCGAGCAGCACGACGACTCCGATCGCGGGGGCGGCCTGCCCGACGTTGGCGATCGCGAGCACCGGAGCGGTCAGAAACCGCAGGGGCCTGCGGGTCAGGGCGATCCCCAGAGGAATCGCGATGACCAACACGATCACCGCGGCGAGCAGGGTGAGCTGGATGTGCCCCACGGTGTAGACCCAGAGCGCGGCCGGGGCGAGGGTGGTGAGCTCGATCGGCGAGAGGTTGGCCGTCAGCAGCCAGATCAGGAGCGTGAGGAACGCGAGCAGGATGCCGGCCAGCTGGTAGACCAGTCCCCGCCAGGAATGCCACACGGCGCGGGCACGGCTGACCGGTGCAGCCTGCGCGGACGCGTCGTCGGGCGTGACGGCGAAGTCGTCGCCGACACTGTCGGCATCCGTCTTCAGGGTTGTGGTACTCACTGAGCGGCCCGCGCGTCAGCGCCGCTGCTTTCGGAATCGCTGCTGTCGGTCTCGCTCAGGTCGGCCTCCGCGGCAGCCGCCTGCGCCTGGAACAGTCCCGTGTTCAGGCCGATGGGCGCCTGATCTGACTCGAGCACCGCAGCGGTCTGTGACCGGGTGATGGCGTCCATCACGGTCTGCACGTCGATAACGCCCTTGAACATCTCGCGGCGGCCGGTGACGAGCGCGGCCCCGGCGCTGGAGACGAGCATCGTGTCGAGCGCGTCATTGAGCGTGGCACGGTAGCCGACGACCGGGAGTTTCGGGTCGGGAACGTTGCCGATGACCTCGAGGCGGCCGAGCTTGCGCCGGGAGAGCCTTTGGACGGGACGGCGACGCTCATCGACGATGACCGCGTGCCCCTGGCCGGCCTCGACGACGCGGGTCAGGACATCCGCTGCCCGTTCGCCGGGAGTTCCCACGACGGCGTCGCTGAGGCCGACCTCCGCCACCCGGGTCAGGGTGAGCTGTTTGAGGCCGGCGCCAGACCCGATGAAGTTTTCGACGAACTCGTTGGCCGGGTCACCGAGGATGCGTTCCGGGGTGTCGTACTGCTCCAGCTGGGCGCCCTCGTTGAAGGTGGCGATCCAGTCGCCGAGCTTGACGGCCTCGTCAAAGTCGTGGGTGACGCAGACGATGGTCTTCTGCAGTTCTTCCTGGATGTTGATCAGCTCGTCCTGCAGGCGAAGGCGGGTGATCGGGTCGACGGCGCCGAAGGGCTCGTCCATGAGGAGCACGGGCGGGTCTGCCGCGAGGGCGCGCGCCACGCCGACGCGTTGCTGCTGGCCACCGGAGAGCTCCTTGGGGTACCGGTCGCGGTAGAGCGCGGGGTCGAGGGAGACGAGCTCGAGGAGTTCGTCGACGCGGGCCGTCATCGGCGCCTTCATCCCCTTCATCAACTACGGCTCGGGCCTCCTCGCGCTCGTCGGCGCTGTCCTCGGCCTCGTCGCTGTGCTTCAGAAGCGCGCGCGGACCACCGCGATCGCCGGGCTCGTCATTTCCGTCGTCGCCATCATCCTTTCTGTCATCATGGCCGTCGTGTACATCGCCGGGTTCGCGGCCGCGGTCGCGGACTCCGTCAGCACCAAACCGGTCGCCGAGGCGCCCGCCGCGGACGCGCCCGCTGCGGACGCGCCCGCTGCGGACGCGCCCGCTGCCGACAGCGCGGCGGTCGGCACCCGGGAGAACCCGGCACCCCTTGGCACAACGGTTGTCGTCAAGAACGCGGGCGTCCCCGCATGGGAGGTGACGTTGAACGCGTCGACCCTCGACGCGAACGCGGCGATGGCAGCGGAGAACCAGTTTAACGACGCGCCTGCCGCCGGTAGCCAGTGGGCGATGGTCCCGGTCACCGTCAAATACGTCGGCACGGAGACCGGCAACCCGGCCTTCGACCTCACATTCAGCTTCGTCAGCGCCGCGGGCACGACCCACCAGGTGTTCGACCACATTGCTATGGGCCCGAACGAGCTGAGCGCGACCAACGACCTGTACCCGGGAGCCACGGCCACCGGCAACGTCGTCATCGAGGTCCCGTCCGCCGATGTGGCGATAGGCACATGGACGGTGAAGCCGATCTTCGGCGAGGACTTCTTCTACGCCGCCCAGTAAGAACCGAGCACGATTGAACGCCGTTCACACCGTCGTGTGGGCGGCGTTCCTCATTTCTGCTTGCGCTCCCCGCCGAGCGCGGCTCGTGCAGCTCGTCCGTGGCACAGCCCGAATTATTTGCGTTCGAGTGTGACTGTCTTGGTTACGCCCATCGCTGAGACGTCGTAGCTGATGACCTTGTCGTTATACGAGAACGTTTTGATCGGGTCGCTTGAGGCGAGCATCGCGCCCGAAGTCTTCTCTGTGTCATTCTGCGAGTCCCAGGAGTAAACACCTGACTCGGTCGGAGCCTCGTAACTGCCAGCCCAATAGAGGGCCTTTGTATTGCCACCGTCGCTGACCCAGTTGATTTTGATCGAGCCCGAATCAATCGTGGCGGACTGATAGCTGTCCTCGGACCCTGAATTGGTCGACATCCACTCGCCGGTGAGGTCGGCAGGCATCTCCGGAGCAGGAGCTTCCGAGACCTTTGGCGACTGTGAAGAGCTGGCGGCCTCTGAGTCAGGAACTGCAGCGCACCCGGCAAGGCTGCCTCCGAGGAGCGCAAGAGCTGCTGCAGCTGTGAACAGGACTTTTGCCTGGGTTCGGTTCAATGCGATCTCTTTCGTTGCTGAGCGACCCAACCATATCAGCGCGACTCCGACACGATCGCGGCAGCTCTCCGCTGCCGATCTAGCGCCACCGAAGGGAAGCCCACAACTCTGCGGGCGGCCCAGTCCACACGCCCAATCCCGGGGAGGTGCTCGAAACCAGTCAACGTGGCTAATGTGAAAACGAGTTCGGCAGGTCAGAGCAGCGCATCGGAGTTTTGAAACGAGAGGAAGGCGATGACCCGACCAGTGCGAACCTGGAGGAGGGCGTCGATCCCGGCGGTCGCTGGAGGCCTGGCATTCTGGGCCGCCAACTTCGCGATCTCGCTGACCCCCATCGCCGCGGAGTACAGGGCCGCGCTTTCGATTGCCTACGTGCCGATGCTGCTGGAAGCCATGTTCGGTGGCATGGTTCTGGGATTCGGTGTCAGCTATTCCCTGGTTCGCTTCTACGACCGGCTGCCCACGCAGAGTCCTGTTCTCAAATCGTTGCTGCTGAGCCTCACCGCCCTGGTCGCCGTCACCGCACTCGTCGAAGTCCCCGCCAAGCTACTCACCCCGACGCCTGACGCCTGGCGGTACTTCCTGATCGCGGCGCTGTTCAACGTGATCAGGATCGCGGCTCTCGGAGTTGTCATCGGCCTTCTCTACGGCAGGCTCTACGGGCCCCGCGAGGGAGTGACCTCGAGTTCTTCCGGTTCCCCAGCAGAGGGACGGCTGCTACCCTGCCGATCAGCAACGCGACTCGGTCGAAACAGGAGATGAGTGGGATGCCAGCGGGAAAAGTCAATGACATGGCGCCGCGCACCGTAGCCCGCCTCACGGGTGCCTTCTACCTGGCGTTCGTGCTGGCCTCGCTGCTTGCCGGGTTGGTCGGCCACATCGGCATGGGCGGGGCCGAGCAGGTCAACGAGTCGATCGCCACGAACCCCTTGTCCTTTCGGCTCGCCCTTGTCATCGCGTATTTGTCGGCCGTCTTCTTCCTCGCGGCCGCCTGGGGCTTGTACGTTCTGCTCCGACCTGTCAACGGGCATCTGGCGCTGCTCTTCCTCCTGCTCAACGCGGTGGGCGTCGGCATCCAATGCGCCAGCATGATTCCACTCATTTCCGCTCTCCTGCAGCAGGATGGGGCCGGTCACCTTCAGGCCTACTCAGCTGCGCAACTGGAGGCGTCGGCGTATTTGTCGATCGACGTCTACAAGACGGCCTTCGCTACGGCCCAGCTGTTCTTCGGCACATGGCTGTTCCCGCTTGGCTATCTCGTGTTCAAGTCGGGGTTCCTTCCGAAATTCCTCGGGGTCATTCTGATCGTCGATGGGGTCGGTGTCATCATCTGGTTCCTTCAGGCACTGCTGCTGCCGGACTACCCCGCGATCAGCTACCCGTCGTTCGCCGTGGGGTTCATCGCCGAGGTCGGACTGGCGCTGTGGCTGCTCATCATGGCCGTGAAGGTCGTCGACGCCGAGGAGGATCTGCCCGACTGACGATGCAGGACGACGACGACGGATGGCCTGCGGCTCACACCGTCGTTCCTTGGTCGCATTCCTTGTCGCTGCGTTGCTGCGCGATATCGTCAGCCTCGTCGACAGTGACCGCGCCTCAGCGCAGGATGATCGGTATCAGCATGTCGATCTGCGTGAACGGTGATAGCCGTGACCCAGCCGCTGAGAAGTTCCGCCCAGAAGCGCAAATCTCTACTCACCGGCACGAGGACAACATGGAAGAGGGAATTGGGTTGTCGCCCGGCTCGTGTCACCGCCGGCTGAAGTGGTGATTGATTCCCAAGAGCTTCAAACGCTGGCGGGGCGTTCGTTGCTTATATGAGCTACTAACGCGAATCCCGCGGTGAGGAATGCAAACCAAATGAATGGGTTCCGCGGACCGCGGCTAAGCAGGTACAGCTGGTATGGGTCTCCGAGGGTGTACGTCTCCGGGTTGCCGAAAAGAAGCCCGAGCCCCACGAGAAAACATGCCATCATTCCGATCGTCACTCCAACGGCGAAGGCACGCGGAAGCATCAGACCGCCCAGAAGTAGGACACCAAATACGAGGATCGTAAGGGCCATTCGCGGCAGCACGCTGAGCAGCGCGGCTCCGGAGAACAGTCCCGCCCACCCTCCTTCCGAGAAACCAAGTAGCGCGTAGAAGAGAGCACCCGAGAGGATGCCGGCGACAGACAACACAACGGTTTTCATCGCACGCCGTGGGACGCGTGCGAGAGTCGTTCCGTACGTTCGGACACCATCGTCCTCCTTACGCGCAAGTCACCGCCTGGTCGCTCAACGGCGTGAACGGACACTACCGACTTCGGTTCACCTCCACAAGGGTTGAAGGGTGACCCAGTACCCCTGACGGCGGTAGCGTGTGAGGCACGGACGCACCGGCGCGCAGGCCCGGCAGGGTGCTCGCTCACATCACCTGGACCCGGCAGAATTGAACCATGACCCCGCTCCCCCGCAGCACCCCTGAAGCCGAGGGAATGTCTTCCCAGGCCATTCTCGATTTCGTCGCCGCGGCGGAGCAGCTCGAGAGCCTGCACAGCCTCATGGTCGTTCGACACGGCCGCGTCGTGGCCGAGGGCTGGTGGCATCCCTACGCGGCGCAGCATCCGCACCTTATGTTCTCGGTGAGCAAGAGCTTCACCTCGACCGCCATCGGGCTCGCCATCGGCGAGGGCCGGCTGACGCTCGACGACCTCGTCGTCGACCTGCTCCCCGATGACCTGCCCGCGCAGATCGACCCGCACCTGGCCGCGCTGAGCGTGCGCCACCTGCTCACCATGACCACGGGGCATCCGACCGACACTGTGTCGCTCGCCGACGACTCTCACGGCGACAACTGGGCCCGCACCATCCTCACCCAGCCCCTCGAGTTCGCGCCGGGCAGCCACTACGTCTACAACAGCGGGGCGAGCTACCTGCTCTCGGCGATCCTCCAGCGACTCACCGGTGAGCGCCTGTTCGACTACCTCACCCCTCGGTTGTTCGACCCGCTCGGCATCGTCAGCGCCACCTGGCAGACCTGCCCGCGCGGAATCGACGCCGGCGGTTGGGGGCTCTCCATCACGACCGAGCAGCTCGCGACCTTCGGCCAGCTGCTTCTGCAGCGAGGCGAGTGGAACGGCACGCGACTCGTCGCGGCGGAGTGGATCGACGAGGCCACCTCCACGCAGGTGGACACGTCGGGCACCGAGCACGATGTCGACGGACGGGAGGGCTACGGCTACCAGTTCTGGCGGAACCGGCCGACGGGCTACCGCGCCGACGGGGCCTTCGGCCAGTTCTGCCTCGTGCTTCCAGAAACGGATGCCGTGATCACGCTGACCTCGGCGCTCCCGACCGCGCAACGCGCCCTCGATCTCGTCTGGGAACACCTGCTGCCCGCCTTCACCGACCACCCGATCCCCGAACTGAAGACCGGTCTCGCCGGAACGCTGGCGTCCCTCACCCTGCCGACCGTCATCGGGGAGCGCACGTCACCGACGGCTGCCCGGGTGGCGGGCATCCGCTTCAACTTCGATGATGCGGAAGTGACCGCGGCCACTCTCGAGCCGGGTCTGCTCACGATCATCCGTGGCGGCACGGCGCGACCGATAGCGTTCGGTCACGGCGAGTGGGTGGCATCCGGTGATGCCCGGGTGCTGGCCAGCGGCGCGTGGGTCTCCCCCAAAACCCTGGTCGTGCGGGCGCACAACGTGGGCACACCGTTCTCGCGCACGTACACACTCGACTTCGGGACTGACGCGTTAACCCTCGACATCGAACAGAACGTTGCGTTCGGGGACCTGCCCCACACTCGCCTGGTCAGCCGCTAGCCGATTGCTGGGCCGCAGCCTCCCGACGCGGAGCTAGCGCTGGGCCTCTTGCGGGCGCTTTCCGACGGTGCTGGAAGACAATCTTTAATGACGGGATTTCTCCCATTTCGTCACGCATTCTGGCAAGATTCGCGAGTTTTCTCAGCTTGCTTGCGCTGCCTCCCGGCGCCGAATCATGATGAATGCCACCCGGGAATGCCGTCGGTCATCGTCGACGGGCCCGTCCACATTTCGAAGGAGAGCCATGTCCAACGCCGATCCAACATTTGCCCCCGGTGCCGCCGGATTTGACTTCAACACGGCCAGAGAGAGCACCTTCAACACGGACACCGTAGAGTCCAGCCGCCTCGACAGCAACGTCGCCCCCGTCACAGCGGACCAGAGCCCCACCGTCGGAGACCGGGCCGCCGATGTCAAGGACACATCGGTCGCCGCCGGTCAGCACGTCGCCGGCGTCACCAAGGAAGAGATTCATAAGGTCGGCTCTGAGACCAAGAAGCAGGCCAAGGACCTCTACCGCGAAACCCAGTCGGAACTCGCCGACCAGGCCGCAGCCCAGCAGAAGCGGGTAGCCTCAGGCATCCGTTCACTCGGCGACGAGTTCGGCGCGATGGCCGGGAAATCCGAAACCCAGGGAGTGGCCAGCGACCTCGCCCAGCAGGCCGCCACGCGAGCCGCCGGGATCGCAGACTGGCTGGACCAGCGCGACCCGGGCTCCCTCCTCGGCGAGGTGAAGAACTACGCCCGGCGCAAGCCCGGAACCTTTATTGCCATCGCCGCCGTAGCGGGTGTCCTCGCCGGACGGCTGACGCGCGGGGTGATCGAGGAGTCCAAGGACTCTGCCGAGGAGCCCACCCGCGAGTCCAAGGTCACGCCCGGTTACGCCGCCGCGACCCCCGGATACGCCGTCACCAACCCCGACTACACCGCCACTCCCGCGTACGGATCCAACTCCGAGTACTCCACCAACCCCGACCTCGGTGGGATGCCGCGATGACCGACCTGCACACCCCGTCCGAGGTCAAGGCCGCCGAAACCTCCCTGGGTGACCTGCTCACCGAGGTCACCCGTGACGTGTCCACACTCATGCGCCAGGAGGTCGCGCTCGCGAAGGCGGAAGTGCGCCAGTCCGCCACCCGCGCGGGCAAGGGAGCCGGCCTGCTCGGGGGCGCGGGCTATGCCGGCCATCTCACCGTTCTCTTCCTCTCGCTCGCGGCCTGGTGGGGACTCGGCCAGGTCATGGACATCGCCTGGGCGGCGTTCATCGTCGCCCTGGTCTGGGGAATCGTGGCCGCCGTGCTATGTGTCCTGGGCCGCAAAGAACTCAATACCGTTCAGGGCGCGCCACGCACCGTCGATTCTTTGAAGCACATTCCAGACGCACTCAAACGAAATGAGGAAAACCGATGAGCACCGACATTTCTCCCAGCACCAGCACCAGCACCAGCACCGACCCGGACGTCCTCCGCGCCGAGATCGAAATCACGCGCCGCGAACTCGGCAGCGACGTCGACGCCCTGGCCGACAAGGTCACGCCGGGCAAAATCATGCAACGCCAGACCGACAAAGTGAAAGGAGCCGTGGGCTCTGTGAAAGACAAGTTGATGGGTTCCGCCTCCGACGCGGGCGATTCGCTGAGCGGCCTCGCCGACGACGCCTCCGACGCAGCACACCACGCCGCACAGAAAGCGAAGGGCAACCCCCTGGCCATCGGCCTGATCGCCTTCGGGGTCGGCTGGCTGGCGTCGTCGATGGTCCCCGCGAGCACCACGGAGAAGCGAATCGCCGGCAAGGTCACCGAAGCCGCTGAGCCGCTGGTGCAGGAAGTGACCGACGCCGCAAAGCAGGTCGGCGAGCACCTCAAGCAGCCGCTCACCGATGCCGCGGATGCCGTGAAGGACACGGCCACGGATGCGGCAGCCACCGTCAAATCCGAGACCACCGACGCCGTCAGCGAGGTGCGCGACGAAGCAAAGCACGCGGGGCAGACCCCGGGCCATTAGCGCCGGCTCCCGGCGGCACGGTCGACCCGCTCACGCAGTTGGGTCTGACCGGCCGCCGGGTTTCACCTCGTTTGCACCTCGTGCTGTCCCTGGAAAGGAACCGATGACCCCCTCTCTCCTGGCCACGACGCTCACTCGGCAGGACGGCGACGCCGACGTCAACGACCGCCACGACCTGATGCACCGTAACCTGATGGCCACAATGCTGTTCTCGGCGGGCCTGCCCATGATCCTCGGCGGCGACGAACCAGGCCGCAGCCAGGGCGACGACAACAACGACTGCTGCCAGGACAACGAAATCTCCTGGTTCGACTGGGATGCGGTCGACCACGAGATGCTTGCCTTCACGCGTGACCTCCTCACGCTGCGCCAAGAAAATCCGGCCCTGCGCCCCAACTGGTTCCGGCAGTCCCCCGATGCCGGCACGGGCGACACAGTGCGGGTCTTGCGAGCGGATGCCGAAAAGTTCAGTGACGCGGATTGGGATGACGTGGACGCCCAGGCGATGGCCTTCATTCTGGAGCACGTCGGCGCGGACGCGTTTGCGTCCCTGCTTAACGCCGGCCCGAAGGAGGTGGAGTTCACCATTCCCTCCTCTCCCAACCAGGAATGGGAACTCGCCACCTCCAGCGATCCAGGTCAGAGGGTGTCATCCTCCGGGAGCACGCTCCCCGTGAGAGATGGGTCCTTCACCCTGCTTCGTTCCCGGGCCTGGAGATCGGGCCTTACGGGAGGGCGTGTCCCGCGGCCGTGAAGAGGCGGTACCACTCCTCACGGCTGAGCGGGATATCGGACCCGGCGGCGGACTCCACCACTCGCGCGGGCTTGGTCGTGCCCAGGACCACCTGAATGTTGGCCGGGTGCCTGGTGATCCAGGCGACAGCGATCCCCGTGGGCGTGACGCCGTGGGCGGCGGCGATTTCCTCGAGCGCGTCATTGAGCGGGCCGTAATGCTCCCGGTCGCCCACGAACGCACCGTCGAAGCTGCCGCTCTGGAACGGCGACCAGGCCTGCAGGGTGATGTCGTTCAGTCTGCTGTACTCGAGGAGCCCGTTGTCCCGAACAACGGACTGTTCCAGCCCTGCCATGTTGGCGGCGACTCCCTGGGAGATCAACGGCGCGTGGGTGATGCTCAGCTGCACCTGGTTGAAGGCGAGCGGCTGGTTGACTGATCGCTTCAGAAGTTCGATCACCCCAGGCGTCTGGTTGGAGACGCCGAAGTTGCGCACCTTCCCCGCGGCGTGCAGGGCGTCGAACGCCGAAGCGACCTCCTCGGGCTCGACCAGGGTGTCCGGACGGTGCAGCAGCAGGATGTCCAGGTAGTCGAGGTTCAGCGCCGCGAGGGACTCGTCGACCGAGCGGAGGATGTGTTCCCTGGAGAAATCGAAGAAGCCCTGCCGGATGCCGACCTTGGACTGGATGATGACCGACTCACGCTCTGCGTCCGTGAACGTGACCGCGTCACCGAACCGCTTTTCACACCCGTGGGCCCCACCGTAAATATCGGCGTGGTCGAAGAAGTTGATGCCGGCATCCCGAGCGGTGCCGACGAGAGTGCGGATCTCCTCATCCCCCAGTTCCGAGATCCTCATCAAGCCGAGAATGACATTGGATGCTTGCAGGTTCGTGCGTGGAGGGTTGTAGATCTTCATCAATCCATCCTGCCTTACTTCGAATTCCCGCGGCGCGGACGCTTTGAGGGTCCCCAAGCCCAGCGTCGCTTAGACCGGTTCCGGAGGCGCGCGGCCCCTCCACAAATAGCGTTTGATCAGGTTCTCCACAGGGCACTGGTGGGTGCCCGTTTGGGCCGTTGAATGTCGGTGGGTGCCCGTATCGTGTGTCTCATGAAGCCCTCAGTTGTGGAGCAGATGGAGACCCTGGGTCGTCATTTCGACGCGATCCGGGAGACGCAGGCGGAGGCCGCCCGGGTGGACGCTCGCCTCGCCGAGCAGGTCGATCAGGCACGGCGGTTCGCCGAGGCGGTGGTGCGGGACGCCGCCCGGGACCCGGCGGCACTCTCGCTGGCCGCGCGGGTGCCCCGCGCCGGGTGGGACGCCGCGATGATCGCCGAGCGGGAGTTCGTGACCGAGCTGGCCTGCACGCTGCGGTTGCCGGTGCGGTCGGCGGAGACCCTGATCGCCGAGAGCCACACCCTCATGAACGAACTGCCGGGCACCCGGGCAGCCCTGCAGAACGGGGCGATCACCTACCGGCACGCGCAGGCGCTGATCAATCAGGCCTGGTCCCTCCCAGCCGAGGCGCTGGCCGGGTTCGAGCAGGCCCTGCTGAAGTCGGCACCCCACCTGACCGTCTCGAACCTCAAACACCGGGCCCGGGTGCTGCGGGAACGGCTGCACCCGGAATCGATCAGGGCCCGGCATCAGAAGTCCGTGGCCGACCGCAGAGTCTTCTTCGAGCCGGAGCCCGATGGGATGGCCTCGCTGCACTGGTACGACTCCGCGGAGAAGGTGAAGGCCGGGTACGACCGGCTCACGGTGACTGCGTTGAGTTCGCAGGGCCCGGGCGAGAAACGCACGTTGACTCAGCTGCGCGCGGACACGTTCGCGGACCTCATCCTCGACGGGGTCACCGCGTCGGGCGTCGGCAGGGGAATCCGCGGCACCGTGCATGTCACCGTCCCGGTGATGACGCTCCTCGGCCACTCCGAGGAGCCCGGCGAGCTCGAGGGGTACGGGCCGATCGACCCGGATACGGCCAGGGAGATCGCGGCGCGGGCCCCGAGTTTCATCCGCATCCTGACCCATCCCGAGACCGGGGCGGTGCTGTCGGTGGGCCGCACCCGGTACGAGGTGCCGAAAGACCTGAAACGGTATTTAAGGGTGCGAGATGCGACCTGCCGGTGGCCGGGTTGCCGGCGGGCGGCAGCGCACTGCGACCTCGACCACACCCTGGACTGGCAGTTCGAGGGGCTGACCGCGCACGACAATCTCGCGCACCTGTGTCCGGCCGACCACGCGCTGAAGTCGGAGACGCGATGGAGCTACGTGCACCTACCGGACGGCACACTCGAGTGGACATCCCCGACCGGGCGCAGGTTCATCAGCGAACCGGTCACGATCATCCGCCCGCCGGAAAGTTGGCGAAGATCGAAGGCTGGGCCACCACCGGAGCAGGTGCGGCCGGCCGACGCGAAGACGCGGCCGCCGGAGTCGGACGAACCCCCACCGTTCTGAGGGGCACGCCGAGCTCTATTGGGCACACCGAGATGGACACCGAGACAGTGAAGCGACAGCACATCAGTAGCGCTGTCGCGCTGATTCACTCTCGGGCCCAGCACCGGAGTAGCGCTGTCGCGCTGATTCACTCTCGGGCCCAGCACCGGGCCCGACGGATGTCCCATCGGGCCCGGTGCTCACTGGCGATCAGTGATCGGCGGCCAGCCGATCGAGCATTATCAGTGGTCGTCGTTCTCGTTGGTCGAGCCCGCCGGGATACCGGGGACATCGTCAGGCCCGTAGATCTTCGCGTCCCCAGGGTACGGAGACGTCCAGTGGTGGGTCTGGTACCAGGTCCAGCGGTTCATCAGGTCCGGGTTGTTGAAGTCCGCCACCGCGTCGTGGTGAGCGGTTCCGGTGAAGTGCTGCTTCTCGGCCCACCTCTGCCACTTGGCAGCGACGGTTTTCTCAGCCGCAGGGATCTCAGCGGCCTTGGCGGCGGCGGCGTTCACCGCGTCCGCCTCTGCGCCGGTCGTGCCGAGCGTGTCGTAGCCGCAGGCGGGCGCGGTCACCACGCCCTCGGTCAGCGGCACCTGGTTGAGCACCGCGTCATACGGAGTCAGGTCGGCTTTGTTGGTGAACGCATCCGTCATCGGCGTCGCCGCGGCGAGCTTCTGGTTCAGCGGTTGGGCGCCGAGGATCTGCTCGATGGTGCGGACCATGCTGATCTGCGAGTAATACGTGCTGACGGTCTTGCCGTGCACCGCATACGGGCTGATCACCTGAACGGGAGCGCGGTGGCCGTCGACGTGGTCGGCGCCGTCCTGGGTGTCGTCCTCGGCAATGAAGATCGCCGAGTCTTTCCAGTAGGGAGAGTGGGAGATCTCTTCGACGATCTTGCCGACCGCGAGGTCGTTGTCAGCGACCTGGGCCTCCGGGTCTGCGGTGCCGCCGGTGTGGTCGCTCGACAGCCACATCATGTTGAGGTTGGCCGGACCGTTCTTCTCGAAGTTCTGCTTCCAGGTCTGGTAGCGGTAGATGTCGGGTATCGCGAGGTCGAACGGCGCGGCGTTCGGGTCCGTGATCGCGTTGAGAGACGGAATGACGGAGCTGGCGTGAAGCTGAAGCGACGGGGTGAACAGCTGGGCGGGGTCACCGCCGGCCGTGACATCCTTCGCCGCGCAGTAGTACTGCTGCCAGGTCGCACCGGCCGGCTTGCCCTCGCCGTATTCGAACTCACCGAAGTTCCTGGCGGTCTTGCCGGCGGCCTGGATCGAGTTCCAGAGGAAGCCGGAGCGCTGGTGGCCCAGCACGTCCTCCTCCGTGTCGTACGAGCGGGCGTACTCGCCCGCGCTGGTCTCGCTGTATGCCGGGTTGTCGCCCTGCATGAGCCAGTTGTGGCCCTCAGCCGAGTTCGTCCCGATGTCGTACGTGTTGTCGTACAGGCCGAACTGGGTCGCAAGCGCGTGCTGGTTCGGGGTGACTTTCTGGCCGAACTGCGTGAGCGAGGGGTCGCCGTTGCCTTGCTTCATGTCGCCGAAGAGCTGGTCGTAGCTGCGGTTCTCCTTGACGATGAGGAACACGTGCTTGATGGCCGACGGATCCCCGATGCGTTTCGGGATGGCCTGGACTGACTCGTTCTCGCCCTGGGCCTGCTTGAGCGAGGTGGCATCCCAGCCGTTCTGGGCAAATACCGTCGCGGTGTATTTCTTGATTTCCTGGTCACTCGGCAGGGTGAACCGGGTGAGCGAGGCGGTCGTCGAGTGACTGCCGTGACCGGTCGCGGGGGTGGTGCCCTGCCCCTTGTCGTAGGTCAGCGCCGGGCCGCGCGCGTCGATGCCACGCGTGTTGGTGACCACGATCTGGCCGTTGACCGAGCTGACGTTCTCCGGGAAGTAGTCCGTCGGTAGCAGGCCGATGGAACTGGCCGGGTCGCGCGGGTCCTTCCTGTTGACCGTGTACACCGCGATGGCGTTGGCGCGGCCGAGAGACACCAGCAGGTGGTTGTCCTGCATGGTGATCGCGGTCGGCTCGTAGCCGGTCGTCGAGGAGGCCCACGGCTGGGTGGCGATGGTCTGCATGACCGTGTTGGTCTTCGTATCGATGACCGAGATGGTGTCGCTGTTCGTGTTGGCCACGTACAGGGTGGTGCCGTCGAGGTACATCGCTGTCGGGTGCAGTTCAACCGGGATCGACGAGACCGGCGTCGACGGGTTCGCCGTGTCGATGACGCTGACCGTGCCCGTCGTGGAGGTGCCCAGAGTGGTGTCGGCGGGCACCTGCGTGCCGTAGGAGTCCATTGTCGTGTCACCCGCGACGGCCTGGCGACCGCCCTCGTTCGTGACGTAGAGCATGCTGTCGATGAGCTTCAGCTGGCGCGGAGCGATGCCCACGGCAAAGGTCTGCTTGATCGTGCCCGTGGCCGGGTCGATTGCGACCGCCGAGTTCTGACCGTTGACGGCAGCGTAGAGGGTCGAGCCGTCGGCAGAGAAGGCCATGCCGGCGGTCAGCGCCTTGTGGCCACCGACGGTCGGGATGCTGATCTTGGTGCCGGCCCCGAGCGAGCCGTCCGCGTTGAACGGATACCGGACGATGCCGGTGGCGACTGACACGAAGAGGAACTTCCCGTCTGGGGAGAAAATCGGTCCCTCCTGACCGACGGTGCCGTCGGAAATCTTGAGGTAGGCCATGTTCCCGAACCCGGCGTCAGTCGCCGCGGTCGCGAACTTCGCGGCAGCAAGGGTGCCCGCTGCTGCGACCGGCTTGTACGTCTTGAGGTCGAAGACCTGCAGGTCGACCGAACGGTCGGCGCTGGTTCCGGCGAGGAAGCGGCCGTCGGGGCTGACGACCGAGCCCATGAGCTTGCCGAACGGCGTCATCAGTCGGTCACCGATGGGCTGAAGCGTCTGATCTGATGAGATCTGTTCCGCGCCGCTGTACAGGCTTCCGACCTGCTGGTCGCCGAACCCGAGCGTCGACGCGGTGGCGATGCCCCCGCCGAGTAGAGCAAGGGCGCAGCCTCCGGCGGTGACAGCGAGAATTCGATGGCCAGCAGCCAGGGAACAGAGATGGCGCAGGCGGGAATGCCCGCTCCGCGGTGATTTGCTGTTCATTTACATACCCATTTTCCGGAGTCCGTTGTGCCGATGTAGCCTCGTCAGAGGCGCAAAACAGACACTTACAGAACCCCAGGGTGTGCAGCCAAACAACCGATGAATGGGCGGTTACCGCTGACCAACGGCAGGAAGCGCGAGGTTGCGTCCAATAGCGTGGTGTAACCCGGCCCTGATGGGCGTGTTGCACCGATGTGAGGCGGCCACCGCGTGATTCTTGGAAAGACCGATCAAGTCTTTTCCGAAGGAGTACACGCGATGACCGCACCCCATTTTATTGACCCGGCCCGTTTCCTGTCCGAACAACTCGAGCAAGCCTCGCCGGACCTGATGCGACAGATGCTGACCACGTTCATCAACGCGTTGATGAGCGCCGAGGCCGAAGCCGTCTGCGGCGCCGAATACGGCCAGATATCCGCCGACCGGACCAACTCCCGCAACGGCTACCGGCACCGGGATTTCGACACCCGCACCGGCACCCTCGACGTCGCGATCCCGAAGCTACGCACCGGCACCTACTTCCCGGACTGGCTCCTCGAGCGCCGTCGCCGCGCCGAGGCCGCCCTGACCAGCGTCGTGGCGACCTGCTACCTGCTCGGGGTGTCGACCAGGCGGATGGAGAAACTCGTCGAGTCCCTCGGCATCACCCGTCTTTCCAAGTCGCAGGTGTCGATCATGGCCAAGGACCTCGACGAGCAGGTCGAGCAGTTCCGCACCCGTCCCCTCGACGCTGGCCCCTACACATTCGTCGCCGCCGACGCCCTGGTGCTGAAGGTCCGCGAGGGCGGCCGAGTCGCCAACGTCCACGCGCTCCTCGCGACGGGCGTGAACAAGGACGGGCACCGCGAGATCCTGGGCCTGCAGGTCACAAGCGCCGAAGACGGCGCCGGCTGGCTCGGCTTCTTCCGCGACCTGACCGCCCGTGGCCTCACCGGCGTGAAACTCGTCACCAGCGACGCGCATGCCGGCCTCGTGGCCGCGATCGGGGCCACCTTGCCCGGTGCGACCTGGCAGCGCTGCCGCACCCACTACGCCGCGAATCTGATGTCCGCGACCCCGAAGTCCAGCTGGCCGTGGGTGAAGACCCTGCTCCACTCCGTCTATGACCAGCCCGACGCGGACGCCGTGCACGCCCAGTTCGACCGAGCCCTGAACGCCCTCGAGGAGAAGCTCCCCGCGGTCGCCACCCACCTCGAGACAGCCCGGGCAGACGTGCTCGCGTTCACCGGGTTCCCGAAGGAGATCTGGCGTCAGCTCTGGCCCAACAACCCCCAGGAACGCCTCAACCGAGAGATCCGCCGCCGCACCGACGTCGTGGGCATCTTCCCCGACCGCGGCTCCCTGATCCGACTCGTCGGCGCGGTCCTGGCCGAACAACACGACGAATGGATCGAAGGCCGCCGCTACCTCGGCCTCGATGTCCTCAGCCGCTCACGCCTCACCCTCATCCCGACCGACAAGGAGGAACCCACAACCGAACTCGGCGCCCTCAGCGCCTAGAAATCCAAGAATCACGCGGAAAACCCGTTACACCACACATTTGGACTTGACCAAGCGCGATCAGCGCAGGGGCGCCCGCCGGATTGAAGCAGTGCTCTGCAGCGCTTCAACCCGGCGGACTCCAATCACTGGGACTGGAGCTTCTTCGCCCTCCGCACCTGGTGCAGGATCGGCTCGGTGTATCCGTTGGGCGAGGATGCGCCCTCAAGGATGAGCCGACGGGCAGCCATGAATGCGAGCCCGGGTCCGGTCGACCCGATCAGTGCTTCGTAGGTCGGGTCACCGGCATTCTGCGCATCGACGACCGCAGCCAGTTGCCCGAGGCTCGCGTCGACATCCGTCTTGCTGATCACGCCGTGGGTGAGCCAGTTCGCGAGGAGCTGACTGGAGATGCGCAGGGTCGCGCGGTCCTCCATGAGCCCGACGCCGTGAATGTCGGGAACCTTGGAACAGCCGACCCCCTGATCGACCCATCGAACGACATAGCCGAGGATCGACTGTACGTTGTCGTCGAGCTCGGTCTGGCGCTCTTCGTCGCTGAGCTCTCGTTCGGCGAGCGGGAGGACCAGAATCGGGTCGAGCGCCTGACGAGTGCGCCCGGCCAGTTCGCGCTGACGGACGGCCACGTCGACCTCGTGATAGTGGGTCGCGTGCAGTGTCGCCGCCGTGGGAGACGGGACCCAGGCGGTGGTGGCGCCGGACAGGGGGTGCGCGATCTTCTTCTCGAGCATGTCGTGCATGAGATCGGGCATGGCCCACATGCCCTTGCCGATCTGGGCCCGGCCGGGGAAACCCGCCGCGAGGCCGGCGTCGACGTTCGCGTTCTCGTAGGCCGCCATGAAGGGCATGGAACGGATCTCGCTCTTGGTGGCCATCGGCCCGGCGTGCATGGAGGTGTGAATCTCGTCGCCGGTACGGTCGAGGAATCCCGTGTTGATGAAGACGATGCGCTCCGCGGCGACGGCGATGCACGCCCGCAGATTCAGCGTCGTTCGCCGTTCTTCGTCCATGATCCCCACCTTCACGGTGAGCGGGGGCAGGCCCAGGAGCTTCTCCACCCGCGCGAACAGGTCGACGGTGAACGCCACCTCGTCGGGGCCGTGCATCTTCGGCTTGACGATGTACACCGAACCGGTGCGGGAGTTGCCGCCGCGGGTCTCGCCGACGAGATCGGGGAACGAACCGAGCACGGTCAGCACCGCGTCGAGAATTCCTTCGAAGACCTCGACGCCGGACGCATCCCGCACGGTTTCGGTCTGCATCAGGTGCCCGACGTTGCGCACCAGCAGCAGGCTCCGGCCGGGCAGCGTCAGCTCGCCGCCGTCGGGTGCCGTGTAAACGCGGTCGCCGTTCATGGTGCGCGTGAAGACGCCGGCACCCTTCCGGACGGTCTCGCTCAGGGTGCCGCGCATGAGCTCGCGCCAGTTGCGGTAGCCGAGCACCTTGTCCTCGGCGTCGACGGCTGCAACCGAGTCTTCGAGGTCCATGATCGTGGTGACCGCGGACTCGAGCACGATGTCCTGAATGCCCGCGGCATCCGTGGCCCCGATGAGTGCGGCCCGGTCGATGATCACGTCGAGGTGCAGTCCGTGGTGCAGGAAGAGCAGAGACGACGGTTGCGACGGCTCGCCTCGATAACCGACCAGCGCCGACGGGTCGGCCAGGGCGACGGATGATCCGTCCCCCAGAGCCACGACCAGCTCACCGTTCTCGACGCGGTACGCGACGGCATCCGTGTGCGAGCCCTTTTCGAGTGGAATGGCCTGGTCGAGGAGAGCGCGTCCGCGCGCGATGACCTGTGCGCCCCGGACAGCGTTGTAGGAGTCTCCGCGGGCCGCGCCGCCGTCATCCGCGATCGCGTCGGTGCCGTAGAGCGCGTCATAGAGCGAACCCCAGCGGGCGTTCGCCGCGTTGACAGCGAACCGCGCGTTAAGCAGCGGAACAACAAGCTGCGGCCCCGCCTGCGACGCGATCTCCGCATCAACGTTCGAGGTGGTGATGGTGAAGTCCCCGGGTTCGGGCGCGAGGTAGCCGATCTCGGTCAGGAAAGCGCGGTACTCGGCCGGGTCAGGCTGGCCGGGGTGAGCCTGATGAAAGGCATCGATTTGGGCCTGCAGGTCATCCCTGATGCCGAGCAGCTCAATGTTTTTGGGTGTGAGGTCGCTGATCAGCGTGCTCAACCCCTGCCAGAAAGCGTCCACGGCGATGCCGGTGCCCTGCAGGGCTTCATTCTCGACGAACGCGGCGAATGAAGCGGCGACATCGAGATCTGCTCGCTGTTCGCGTGGCGCGAGGCCGGCGACAGGCAGTGATACGGATGCTTCGACGGGCATGTTCATCGTTGAACTCCTTGGTAAGAACAGCTAGTGCGGGTGCGCCCGCTGGGCCGACTGTGTCTGGCCAGTCTCTCACCCGCCACCGCCCCTTCGTAACGAACTCACGTCGGGGCGGACTCGCCAGCCCTCACCGAAAACAGCGAATGAATCCGCGTCACCACTGACGACGACCACGTCATTATCCAGACGAAAGCCCCACCGGAATTCTCCGGCGGGGCTCTTTCATTCGCGAGCATCGTCAACGACGATGACGCCGCCACCGTCAAATAACGCGACGGGCGACCAGTGGGACCGCATGGTTGACCCCGGCGCCGGCCTGCCCAAGCAGCAACGGCAGGAACCAGGACCAGCCTTGCATCGTGGCTTCGGCTGGGTTCACGCGTCCGTTACACGCCTCGGCGACCCGACATCGAGCGCACCAAGAATGCAATCACAGCAATCACCAGCAGGACCACGCCCACCCACAAGAGGAAGTTCAGCGACTGCACAAAACCGCCCGTCAGCAAGAGGACGACCGCGATGATGGCCACGACGATCAGCAGAATGTTCATGGTGTTTCCTTTCCAATGTTTTCGAAACCTTCGGGCGACCGTCCTCGTTCGCTATTTCTCGAACACGTCTTTCACATGTTCGCCGGCCTGCTTCAGACTCGCCTTGGCCTGGTCGGTCTTGCCCTCAGTCTCGAGCGACTCGTCCCCAGCGATCTTGCCTGCGCTCTCCTTGAGCCTTCCCGAGGCCTTGTCAGCCGCGTTCTTGATCTTGTCAGCCTCACTCATTGTTTACACCTCTCAGCAATCAAAGACAGCGAGGCGGCGCCGGCCGATCGGATCCTCAGCGTTCTGGACGAGCCCCGTTCCGACCAACCTACTCTTGCGGTCGGGCTTCAACAATGGACTAGACACCGGCTCCCGCCTCATCCACCCGTAATTCCGGCCCGAGACCTGCGGGGTTGCGGAGCAGCGACACCCGTTTTGTCCGAACCCCGCACTGCGCTCGTACCACCCCCGGAACAACAAACCGGAAGGAGCCCCGGCCTCCCCGAATGACCCACCGCTACTATTGTGTGAATCACGCCCCGAAATGGCAGATGAGCGACGATACTCGGAAATGGCAGGCGCAAAATGAGCACACGCGGAACAGGCAGGCGAGGTATAGGTCTGATTGGGATCGTATATCTGGTCATCGGAGTCGTGGTCGCCGCCACCCACGGCTATCTCGTGGCATGGAACGTTCCCGCTAACATTCTTGAAGGTCTGGCGGTGATTGTGCTCTGGCCTCTCGTGGTCCCCTTCGGGGTCGATCTGCACTCCTTGATCGCATAGGGACCCGAGTATTACAACCGGATGCCCGCAGCGAGATTACGGTGCTGGCCTTGATCCCGGAGAGTGGACACGGGTTTCACCCACGAATCTCGGGTAATGCGTGCTGGCGCGGCTATAGACCACACTCCAAATCACTCCGGTTAGCTGGAGTGCCCAGAACGCTTCGGCTCTCTCGGTGAAGCATGCCTGTTCCTGAGCCGTTTCGTTGAGGGCTGCAACCATACCCACCACCACACCGGCATCGGCTTGAACTCACGCCCGCAGACGTTCACCACGGCCTTGCTGCCGGCCGCGCCGTCGAACGCGCCAAGTTTCTGGCCGCGGCCCGGGCGCAGTCAAACTATGCCGCCCGCTCTTCGCTGTACCGCGGCGCCATCGACTCCATCTGCTCCATCACGAGCTTGATGGCGACCGGCTGGCGGTCCGGCGGATAGCCGTACTTCACGAGCAACCGTTTGATGGAGGAGCGCAGCTTGGCGCGCACATCGTCGCGCACGGTCCAGTCGGTGCGCACGTCGCGGCGCATCACGGCCACCAGTTCGCGGGCGATGTCCGCCAGCACGGTCTCGCCCTGCACCTCGACGGCGGACTCGTTCTGCGCCACCGCGTCGAAGAACGCGAGCTCGTCGTGATTCAGCGGCGGATTGAAGCCGGCCCCGCGGTTCGCCTCCGCGGCGACCTCGCGGGCCAGGGCCACGAGCTCCGCGATCACCTCGGCCGAGGTGAGCTGCTGGTTCGTGTACTTGTTCATCAGCTCGAAGATCCGGTCCGAGAAGGCGCGCTGGCGCACCAGGTTGTTGCGCGTCGTGCGCACCGCCTCATCGGTGAGCAGCTTGCGCAGCGCCTCGATCGCGAGCTGCGGGTTGCGCGCGTGCTGCGTCTTGGCCATGAACGCCGGGCTGAGATCATCGAGCGACGGCTTCGGCATCCCGGCAGCCTCGTAGATGTCGAGCACCCCGCCCGCGCTCGTCGCCGATGCGATCAGCTCGCCCAGCAGACGCTGCACGTCCTCGGGCACCGGCTCACCGCGGGCCTGACGGTCCGAGGCATCGAACTTGGCCATCCACACCCGAGCCTCTTCGTACAGCTGGATCTCCGGCCGGCGCTCCTCAAGCTCTTGCGACCCGGCACCCGAGCACAGCGCCCACGCCCGCGACAGCTGCCCCGAGTAGCGGCGATACGCGGCCGCCAGGGTCTCTTCGCCCTCGGCAACCTGGTTGCCGGGTGTCGCCGGATCCCGCAGGTAGTTGACCGAGCCGGTCACGGCGTTCAGGTAGCGTTTCGGCCCGCCCTTGGCGAGCTCTGCCTTCCAGTCGTACCCGGCAAGCATCGCGCGCAGCATGTCGACGAGCGACAACGTCAGCACGATGGCGTCGTCGACGTCGCGCCCGATGGGCTTCAAGACCTGGTCGGTCTTCGTGTATTCGCCGAGTGCCTTGGCCAGGTTGTCGGCGAGCGGCGCATACGCCACGAGCAGGCCGTCTTCCTTGCCGCGGAACGTGCGGTTCACGCGCGCGAGCGTCTGCATGAGCAGCGCACCCTTGAGCGGTCGGTCCAGGTAGAGCGTGTGCAACGGCGGCGAGTCGTAACCGGTGAGCATCATGTCTTTCACGATCACCAGCTGCAGTTCGTCGTCGACGTCCTTGAGCCGGGCCTTAACCACGGCGTTGGCCGAATCGCGGCGCACGTGGTCGATGACGGGCGGCGTGTCCGATGCGGTGCCGGAGTAGACGACCTTGATGACGCCCTTGTCGAGGTCGTCGGAGTGCCATTTCGGCCGGAGCGCCACGATCGCCGCGTACAGGTTCGCGCAAATCTCGCGGGTTCCGCCGACGATCATGGCCTTGCCGGGCGACTCGATGAACTTCGTCATTTGGCCGCTCCGGTTCTCCCAGTGCGTCACGATGTCCTCGGCCAGCGCGGCGATGCGGTCCGGTGCGCCGTAGACGGCGTTCACGACCGCGACGGATGCCTCGATCCGTGCCCGTTCGGTGTCGTCCAGTCCCAGGGTGGCTTCGTCTGCTGCCTCGTCGAGGGTCTCTTCCATGACATCCGTTGCCAGGTTCACCTTGATCAGGCGCGGCTCGAAGTAGACCGGCACCGTGGCGCCGTCGTCGACGGCGCGGGAGAGGTCGTATATGTCGATGTACTCGCCGAAGACGTCGCGGGTGTTGCGGTCGTCGAAGGAGATGGGCGTGCCGGTGAACGCGATTAGGGTGGCGTGCGGGAGGGCGTCGCGCAGGTGGCGGGCATAGCCGTCGAGGTCGTCGTAGTGGCTGCGGTGCGCTTCATCGACGACCACGATGATGTTGCGCCGATCGGAGAGCAGCGGATGCTCCGCACCGGCCTGCTTCTCGGCCTCGCTGCGCCCGAACTTCTGCAGCGTGGTGAAGTAGATGCCGCCCGTGGCGCGGTTGCTGAGTTCGTCGCGCAGCTCGCTGCGCCGCTTGATCTGCCGGGGCTTCTCCGGCAGCAGCAGGCTCGCCGCAAACGTCTCGTAGAGCTGCCCGTCGAGCTCGTTGCGGTCGGTGATCACCACGACCGTGGGGTTCTTCAGCTTCGGATGCCGCGACACCAGGTTGGTGTAGAGCTCCATTTCCATCGACTTGCCCGAGCCCTGGGTGTGCCAGACCACGCCGGCCTTGCCGTTGCTCTCCACCGCCTGCGCCGTGCTGCCGACGGCCTTGGTGACGGCGAAGTACTGGTGCGGTTTGGCGATACGCTTGGCGAGCCCGTCGGCGCCCTCGTCAAAGGCGGTGAAGGAGCGCATCAGCTGCAGGAACCGCTCCTGGTTGTACAGGCCGAGCAGAGCGATCTCCATGCCGGTGGTCGCGTTCCAGTCGTTCGTGTCGCCGGATTTCACCGGGGTGCCGTCGTCGTCGACGTTCCAGGGCGAGAAGTGGTTGAGCGGCGTGAACGGGGTGCCGTATTTGGCGAGGATCCCGTCGCTGGCCAGCGTGAACACGCAGAACCGGAACGCCATCGGAAACTCCCGCAGGTAGGTCTGCAGCTGGGCGTGGGCCGCGGCGACATCCGCCGTCTCGCTGCCCGCCTTCTTCAGCTCGATTACGCTCACCGGCATGCCGTTGCAGTACAGCACGAGGTCGAAGCGCCGCTTGTAGTCGCCGCGGATGAGCGTGACCTGGTTCACCGCGAGCCAGTCGTTCTCCGACGGTTCGGCACTAACCAGACGGATGCTCGGATTCACCTCGGTGCCGTCGTCGCCGATGTAGCTGAGGCGAAACCCGTCGATCAGGTAGTCGTGGATCCGCTGGTTCTCGGTGATCGCGTCCTGCGACTTCGGCGAGGCGATCTCGGCGAGCGCCTGCACCAGGTACTCCCCCGGAACCGTCGGGTTCAGCCGCCGCAGCGCGTCGAGCAGCCGCGGTCGGATGAGCAGCTCATCCCAGCTGTCCCGCTGTCCGCTGCCTGGCGCGATCTGCTCGCCCGGCTTCGGCTGCCAACCGAGCGGTTCGCTGAGCAGGTCGAGCGCCACCTGCTCCCACTCCGCTTCCGAAAATCCCGCCATCAGAGCACCCCCTCAAGTACTTTCTCTGCATCCCTCACCCGAAGCTTGCCAGACATGAGCTGCGGGAGGAGCGCGTCGCGGATGGCGGCGAGACTCACCGATTCTCGTTCGGCCTGCGCTGCGAGATCAGTCAGCGGCATGGCAGCCAGGGTGAACCGTCGAATCAGTTCCGCATCCGGAAGCCGAACCTCCATGGCATGCGCACCATTGCGATTTAGGCCCGGAACAGCAGAGTCCGAGTTCTGCTCCCTTAAGCCCAAGGAGCCAAGAAGAAAATAGCAGAAGATCAGGCTGTTCACTTGGGCATTCTTGGGAACGACATAGAAAGTTGTGTCGATTGGGTAGAAGTGTCTGGCAGCCCAGTGGACAGCCCCGGCCGTGCCCTTACGTCCGACGACGACGCCCGGTCCTGCTGCGAACGCCTCATTGTGCGAGCCAACGATCCCACCGCTGCCAAACACATCTACTGGGCCTGGAACCCGGCTCGTTGCTGGCAGTGGCTTTCCGTACTCCAGGGTGAGCAATTCCCCGAGAGTCGTTGTGTCTCCTGTGGAGTTCATGAGGCTCGCGTATTCCGCTTTGGCTAGCGCGTGGGCCGAATCCGCGATGCGAGAATTGATAGCAATCTTGTCGTCTAGCGCCCCCAGCACGTCCGCAATTGCACTCTGCTGCGCCAGATCCGGGGTCAGAAAGGCAAGCCGCTTAATCGTAGTTCCGCTGAGATTCTGTTGCGCTGCGCCGTTGGCTCGGGAAACGATTCGACTTCGGTCATTGCGCAATGCGTAGAAGAGCCAGCGAGGATCACACAGGTCCGGATTCGCGACCATCGCGCATGCTGCCTGGTTGCAGGCGGCTGGCTCGGCAAGCATGCCAAGCATGCCAACCGTGGCGCCGTACATCGCCATCAGAACGGTTCCCTCGGGCAGTACCTTGGCTGAGGAATTTTGAATTGCGGATTCAGTTACGTATTCGTCGTATTCAATGACATACCCGTCATGCAGATCACCGGTCTTCACCCAGGGGATAGTTCCCTGCGAATAGAAGTCAGGATTCGACCTGCTGGGGGTACCACCGCTCGTGACGAGCTTGCACAACTCTGCAACAGTCCTGGCCGACCACGAGCTTCGCGTCTGCGTCATTCCACTCTCCTGAGCTGTTTGCGCACAACCGCCGCCAGCTGCTCCGATTTTTCGAACTGGCAGAACAACTCCTCGCTGAGCCGGGCAATCTTCTCCTCGATCGGCTCACTGTCCCCCTTGACGTCGGCAGAACCGACGTACCGGCCCGGGGTGAGCGCGTAGTCCTCGGCCTTGATCTCGCCCAGCGACGCGGAGTAGGCGAAACCGGGCTCGTCTGCGTAGGCGCGTGCAGCCACCGTGGCTTCGACAGGCTCGCCCACCGGTGGGGTGCCACGCCACGCGTGATAGGTGCCAGCGATCTTCGCGATGTCCTCGTCAGAGAGGGCGCGCTCGGCGCGGTCGACCATATGGCCGAGGTTGCGGGCGTCGATGAAGAGCACCTGGCCGGTGCGGTCGATGCTGCCGTGCTCGCCGGCAGTCTTGTCCTTGGCGAAGAACCAGGTGCACACCGGGATGGCCGTGCTACGGAACAATTGGGTGGGCAGCGCGATCATGCAGGAGACAAGGTCCGCCTCTATGAGCTGGGCGCGGATTTCGCCCTCGCCACTCGAATTCGACGACATTGAACCGTTGGCCATAACCACCCCGGCACTGCCGCCGGGTGCCAGCTTCGAGATGATGTGCTGGATCCAGGCATAGTTGGCGTTGCCGGCCGGGGGCACACCGTACTTCCAGCGGGGGTCGTTTTCGCTGCGGGCCCAGTCCTTGATGTTGAAGGGCGGGTTGGCGAGCACGTAGTCGGCCTGCAGCTCGGGGTGCTGGTCGCGGGCGAAGGTGTCGCCCCAGCGGCTGGCGAGGTTGCCGTTCAGTCCGTGGATGGCGAGGTTCATCTTGGCCATCCGCCAAGTGCGCTCGTTCATCTCCTGCCCGTAGACCGAAATGTTCGAGCCCTCCTTGTGGTGCGACTCGAGGAACTTCTCGGTCTGCACGAACATGCCGCCCGACCCGCAGCAGGGGTCGTAGACGCGGCCGTGGGTGGGTTCGAGCACCTCGACCAGCAGCCGCACCACGCCGGCGGGCGTGTAGAACTCGCCGCCGCGTTTGCCCTCTGCGGCCGCGAACTTCTCCAGGAAGTACTCGTAGACCTCGCCGAGGATGTCGCGGGCCTTCGTGGCGCCGTGACCGGTGAAGCGGGCCGAGTTGAGCAGGTCGAGCAGCTCGCCGAGGCGGCGCTGGTCGACGCCGTCGCGGTTGTAGATGCGCGGCAGCGAACCGGCGAGGGCGGCGTTGTCGGCGGAGAGCAGGTCCATCGCCTCGTCGATGAGCAGGCCGATCGACTTCGGAGCCTCCCCCGGCGCGGCCGGCAGACCCTTCGCGTTCTCGGCGAGGTAGGTCCAGCGGGCGCGGGCGCCCACCCAGAACACGCCGCGGCCGGTGTACTCGTCGACGTCGTCGATCAGCTGGGCGATCTGGTCCTCGTTGAGGCCGTCGGCCTCCAGCTCGGTGCGGATCTGCTCACGGCGCTCGTCGAAGGCGTCGGACACGTACTTGAGGAAGACCAGGCCGAGGATGACGTCTTTGTACTGCGAGGCATCCATCGAGCCGCGCAGCTTGTCGGCGGCCTTCCAGAGGGTGTCTTTCAGCTCTTTCATGGTCGACGGCAGGGCCGCGACTTTGATCTTGGGTGCCACTAGTTGGTTCCTTCCAATGGAGCGAATGCGTGGGAAATTTGTGGGCCTGCGGTCTGGGAGACCGTGAGGCTGCCGGCGGTGACGCCGGCCATGAGCAGGGCGGCGAGCTCGTCGAGGTGGGCGAGGCGCTCGTGCGCGCGCTCCTGCTCCAACCGTACCGAGGCGAGGGCGTCGGCGAGCGCACGACTCTGCCGGTGATGCACCTGGCGCAGCGGCCAGCGCTGCCAGCGCCGGTGCCCGGGCGGAAGCGCCGCGATATCCGCGGCGACGACCTCGCCGAGTAGGCCGTTCGGGTCCTCGGGATTGATGCGCAAGATTCGGGCGGGGAAGAGCACCACCGAGGTGCCCTCCCGGTCGACGATGGCGGCGGGGTGCGGGGCCGTGGTGAAGACCAAGTCTCCGGGTTCCGTCACGCGGCCAGCGGGGTAGTCGGCGGCGAAGCGGAGGCGGTCGATGCGTCGGCGGCCGAGCGGGTTCTCGCCGAGCACCTCGGCGGGGCCGATGAGACGGATGCCGGCGGCATCCGTCTCGCCCCGGGCGATGTCCTCGGGGTCGAGGCGGTTGCCCTGGACGTACCGCAGGTGCTTGGCGGCCAGGAGCTGTTCCACGGTCTGAGTCCCGGCCGAGCCGGCCTGAGCGGGAAGGGTTGAGTCTCGCTGGTCGGTTGGGACGGTCGGCTCGGCGACGAGCCCGGCCAGGCCGGAGGCGGCATCCGTTTCGGTGTTCAGCATGGTGAGGAGGTCGTCTACCCGCACGGCGAGCGCGGCGCCCTGGGTCGTGCGCCCAGGTTCGGCGCGGCGTGCGCCGGCCACAAGGGAGTCTCGGCTGGCGAGCAGGGTGCGGGTGAGAACGAAGCGGGCGAAGCGGAATGCGTGGGCGCGAACGGTGCCGCGGTCGCCCAGGGTGGCGATGAGGTCGCTGACCAGGTCGGCGATCACCGTCGGTTCGAGGGCCGTCGCGGTGAGGTCGGCGACCATGGTCCAGCGTTCGGCGAGTTGCACGTGCGCGTGGGCGGCGCCGAGCACCCAGAGGGCCTGGGACTGCTGAGGCTTGTGACGGATGACGCCGGCCGGCAGGCGCACGATGGCTCGCACCCGACCCGAACGCAGGATCGTGGAGCGCAGGCCGTCGGTGTCGCGCGGGAGGCCGGCATCCGTGAGCACCGACGCGGGCGCCAGGATCACGCCCAGCTGGTCGTTGTCCATCTGCAGCACGATCTGGTCGATCGCCGTCAGGATTGCGGTCGCGCTGATCGCCGGGTGATTTGCGGAGGGGAACTGCGCGAGGTGCACCGCAGTGCCCGTCACGGTGAACGCCCCCGATTCGTGCACCTCGAGGCCCGCGCGGGTTATGCGGTGCACGAGGAGGCGCCGGCGCAGGAGCCGGGCGGCTTCGTTGTCGGCATTGGCCGTGATCACCGTCACGTCACCGGAGGTGCTTTCGGCGCGGGCGATGGCCAGGATGGTGTCGCTCGCGCTGCCCATCGCATCGACGAAGACCGGATCGCCGGGCTGGGTTGCGGCGAGCGCGGCCGCCGTCTCGGCTATCAGGTCGAGAGCCGGGTTGCTGAGCGCTGTGTCGCTGAGGTCACGCAGGTCACGCTTGAAACGGTCGGCCATGAGGCGTTCGAAGGCCGCGGCCTCGCCGTAGGACGCCTCGACGAGGTCGTCCACGTAGCCCGCCAGCGACACCAGGCCGTCGCCGAGGCCTTCCACCTCACGGTAGAACAGGGCGTCGTCGGGATCGTGCTCGTCGGCGGCGTCGAGTAGGTCCCGGGCAGAGAGGGCGCCGAGCGGGCCGCCGGTGACGCTGCGCAGCGCGAGCAGGGCCGTCACCGCGCTAAAGGACTGCTCCGCTGCACGGGTCTCGTCGTTGAGAACGGCGTGGGCTGCGGCATCCGCTGACGCCTCGGGGTTGTTGCCGCGGTGCGTCTCGGCCAGCCATTGGCCCACCTGGCGGGCGTCGAACAGCTCCCGCCCGCGCAGCCGAGTGACGGGCGCCGGGAACGGGGAGTCACTGTCGGCGGCACGGGAGCGCCAGACCGAGACAACCGGGCGCTGCACACGGGCCAGGGCGGCGACGTCGGACATCGTCAGAAGGAGTGCCGGGGCTTGCTCGGTCATCTGCGCTCCCCCCTCATCGTCGTGTGAGTTCAGGCTAGGGCACGTGGGATGTTTTCAGGTCGCGATGCTGATAACCCCTGTTATCAAATTGTTTAGGTTCTTGGCCATCTGCTGGGCCCTAGCGTGACGTTGTGCCTGATTCACCCGAAGTTTCAGGCACCGGCAGGCGGTGCCGGCTCCGGGGGGAACAACCGGTGCCGCCTGCTCCAGCTACTCGACACACACAGCCCGCAGTTTCAGCGACAAGTTTCAGCGACAAAGGAGTTCATTGACATGACCACAGACGACCACGGCGTTTCGGGGGTTCACGCGATAGTCGCGGAGGCCGGGCCGGCACCAGACCCGGTGGCCGCTTCCGCTGGGGCATCGGCCCCCGCACCGGCATCCGCTCGGGCATTCTCGACCCGGGAGCTCCGAATCGGCGGGGCGGCTCTGGGCCTCGGGGCGGTCGTCGGCGTGATCGCATCGCTGCTCGTCGCATCCGTCGCCGGCAGTATCGGCTCTCTCGTGGCTGCGAACCCCATGGCCGACGCGGCCGCGGCCTGTGACGTCGAAGGTGGCCTGTGGATCACCGTCGGCGACGAGGGCCGCAGCATCACGATGGATGGCGAGGGCGAGGAGTCGGTGGGCGCCGATTACGCGGATATGGCCTGCATCCTCAACGAGCTCGGCACCCCGGACAGCGTGATCAGCCGGATCGACACCACCCGGGCACTGGACGGTCGCCAGACCGGCACCTGGGACGGCTACTCCGCGTCGTGGGGCTACCACCCCGACAACGGCCTCGACATCGTGATCGACGTCACGAAATAACGACCTCTCTACCTCTTCTTTTGTACTCACGAACGACCATCCGAACTGGAGACCACCACAATGACTGACACCACCAATCGTTCCCCGATCGCCGGGGTTCCGGCATCACAGCAGGAGCAGGCCATCCCGTTCACTCCCCCGGGCCTGCCGCAGAACGTGCCGCTCACCCCGGGCCCTGCGTCCGTCTCGAACAAGTCGTTCGTGATCACCTGGCTGTTCGCCCTGCTCCTCGGCCTCTTCGCCGTCGACCGCTTTTACCTGGGCAAGATCGGCACCGGCCTGCTCAAACTGTTCACCTTCGGCGGTCTGGGTGTGTGGGTGCTCGTCGACCTGATCCTGGTTCTCACCGGATCCCAGCGCGACAAGCAGGGACGGATGCTGGCCGGCTACGACCAGAACAAGAAGATCGCCTGGATCGTCTCCGGCGCGGTGATCGCCCTCTCGATGCTCATCTCGGGCGTGAACGCAGCCACGAACCCGCAGGATGCAACGCCTGCAGCGGTGGCGCCGGTCGCGACCGCCGACTCGGTTGAGGCGGCGGAACCGACGCCGGTCGAGACTGTGGCACCAGTTGAGGAAACGCGGGCTCCCGAGCCTCCGGCCCCAGCCGTGCCTGCCGAGTTCGCGTCCGCGCTCGTCAAGGCCGCGAGCTACTCGAAGACCATGCACATGAGCAAAGTGGGACTCTTTGGTCAGCTCACATCGGAGTACGGCGAAAGATTCTCGCCGGAGGCCGCTCAGTACGCGGTGGACAACGTTCAGTCTGACTGGAACGCCAACGCCCTCGCCAAGGCTAAGTCCTACCAAGAAAGTATGGCCATGTCACCCGAGTCGATTCGTGAACAGCTCACCAGCGAGTACGGGGAGCAGTTCACCCCAGAGGAAGCCGACTACGCGATTCAGCATCTGAACGACTAGTCGGTCGTCACAGCGAGGATCCTGCCTGCCCTTGGGCAAACAACGAACCCCCTGCTCAGCAGGGGGTTCGTTGTGCACTCGGCTCGGCATTTCGGACTAGGAAGACGGTCCCTGCGCCGGCAGTGCGATTCCTTGTTCCTGCGCAAACTTCATGACGTTCGGCATGATCACCGCGGCTTGCTCCTTTGCGTCCTGGGTGGGAGTGAAGGCCACATACTCGCAGCCAGCGTACACGATCGGCGTGTGCCCGGGCTCGATTATGAACGCGTCCCCGGCCTCGAAGAATTCCTCGACCCCTTCGCCTGTCCGCACACCGAATTTGCCCTTGAGCACGTATCCGAAGTGGTTCGCCTGGCACTGATCATTGAGCGCACCTTTGAAGAAGATCGCCTGATCCATGTCGATGAGGTTGCTTTCAATGGTGACGGTCCAGCCACCGATCTCCTGCTCGTAGGCGTCTACATAGCCTGGGAACCCGGTGTGAGACGAAGCAGTGTCCTTCGATACCTTCGGCATCTTCTTCTCCTTCCAACGCGGTGATTCGCGCCGAGTCTGTGCCCCGGCCATCCGTCACTGCGCACGCCAGGCATCTTTGTACGGCGCGACCAGAAGGTATAGGCCTGTTCGGTGAGCAGAGCCTCGAGCGGCTGCGGCTTGGGAAGAACGCGCCGTCTACGCGTGGGCGATCACCCAGCAGCCTCAACTGACGCCGCACGTGGTGGTCAGAGGGGTTCAACCAAGGCTATGTGGATTCTAACCTCGGCCTCCGTTTAGGCATTTGAACGCCGACCCTCTGTGCCGGGCGCGTGAGTGCGCTTACGGTCAGCGTGAGGACCCGCCACCCGTGCGCCAATGCCCTGACAAAGGACCGAAGATGAACTTCTTGCCCGCTCCCGCCGCCCGCCACCTGGTTTCCTCTGCGCCCTCACGGCCGCATCCGAGCCCGGATTGGCGTCGTCTGTGGGTGAGCCTGGTCACTGTTTTGGCCGTGGTGCTGGGCGGGCTGACCGCACCGGCCGCGTTCGCCTCGTCCGCAAACGGCGCCACCTTCTCGGGCGGCGCAGGCACCGTGACAGTCGGTGGCGCGCTGTTCGCCACGAGCGGGGCTGGCGTGACCCTCACCGTGAGCACGTCCAACGATACGAAGTGCGTCGACGTCACCGGGGCCTTCACCGCTCACCAGATGTCCACGATCGGCAAGACGACGTGGACATTCACCACTACGGCGAGCACGGGCGACGGGGCCCGCGCCGTGACCGCGACGGCCTCCCCGAGTGAAAATTCGCAGGGGAAATGCACCGGGTCGTCAAGTTCGGCGCAGGCTTCCTACACCGTGGACAACACCGGTCCCGTCCTGCAGTCGACCCTCACCCCTGCCGCTAACGCCGCCGGGTGGAACAAGACCGACACTGTGGTCGCCTGGACCGCCACCGACGCAGGTTCCGGCGTGGGAACCGGCCCGACGCCCGCGTCATCCACCGTGAACGCCAACGGAACCACCAACATCACGTCGACGGCGCGAGACAGGCTGAACAACCTTGCATCGGCATCCGTCACCGTGCGGATCGACAAGGGCTCCCCCACCATTACCGCGACCCAGGTCACGAACCCCGCCGGCACTACAACGGTGACCTTCACCTGCAGCGACCCGACCTCCGGCATCGCCAGCTGCCTGGCCCAGGGCAGCACCACCAACGCAGTCACCGTGCAGCCGGGCAGCACCGTCATTGGCACCGCCACCGACGCTGCCGGTAACAGCAGCACGAAAACGGTCTCTGTAGCCGCCGGCGATACCAGCGCCCCCACACTCAGCGGCACCCCCACCACCCCTGCGAACGCCTCCGGCTGGTACGCGAACGACGTCACGGTTCGCTGGACCGCCGCAGACCCCGAGTCTGGAATCCCGACCGCACCGGTAGACACCACTATCTCCGGTGAGGGAACCGGCCTGACCAGCTCAACGTCCGTTCTGAACGGTGCCGGGCTGTCGACCACCGCGACCAGCCCTGCCGTGAAGATCGACCGTACCGCGCCCACGACCGGCATCAGCGGCAGCTCCAACACCTGGACCAACAACGCCGTGACTGTGTCCCTCTCGGCCGCCGACAATCTGTCCGGCGTCGCCCGCACCGAATACACGATTGACGGTGGCCCGACCCAGACGGGAACCGGCTTCACGCTCTCCTCCGAAGGCGATCACACGGTGACCTTCCGCAGCATCGATGCAGCCGGAAATACCGAAGCCGTGCGGACCGCCCAGGTCCGCATCGACAGGACCGCTCCCACCATCGGCCACGTCTTCACGCCGCTGAGCTACGCCGATGGCACCTGGACCAATGCCAACGTGACGGTGACCTTCAGCTGCGCCGACCAGGGCGGATCCGGCGTCGCTGGCTGCACCGCGCCGTCGACCATCACCACTGAGGGCACCTCCGCCGTGGCCGGAACGGCAACTGACGGCGCCGGCAACAGCGCAACGGATTCCGCCAGCGTCCGCGTCGACAAGACGGTGCCCACAATCAGCGCCGTCGCGTCGGGCGTGCAGAACGACTCCGGTTGGTACCGCGACGACGTCACAATGAGCTACACCGCCAACGACGAGCTGTCCGGCGTCGCCGGAACACCGGCGAACGTCGTTCTCAGCGAAGGTTCCGAACAGTCCGCATTCGCGACGGTGACCGACGCGGCCGGCAACAGCAACAGCGCCGGAGTGACGGGCATCAACATCGACAAGACGCCGCCGGTGCTCACCGCCGAGTACTCCGCTGGTGCCTGGAACACCGACGACGTGACGGTGACCTGGACGTGCACGGACGCCCTGTCCGGTCCGGCCGGCCAGCCGAATAACACCAGCGTCACCGGCGAAGGCATCAACTTGTCATCGACTGCGAGCTGCTCCGACGTGGCCGGAAACGTCACCACCAAGACAGTCACCGGCATCAAGATCGACCGCTCGGCGCCCGCCACCGTGGCCGATGTTCCTGACCCCCTGGCCAGCGGCTGGTATGGCGACGCCGTGCTGGTCACCCTCACCGGCAGCGACAATCTATCGGATGTGGTGGCCACCAGCTACACCGTCGACGGCGGTGCGGTACAGGCCTACACCGAAGCTTTCAGCCTCGACAGCACGGGTGAGCACACCGTCCTGTTCTGGAGCACCGACGGTGCCGGCAACGTTGAGAAGGCCGGCGCACCGCTCACGCTGAAGGTCGACACCATCGCACCGACGACGACGGTGGTGAACCCGATCTCGCCGGCCAGCGGTTGGTTCGTGACCAGTGGCATCCCGGTGGCATTCGAGGCGAGCGACACCGGCTCCGGAATCTCCGCCACGCATTACACGATCGACGGCGGTGAGACGCAAACCTATGGTGCACCGTTCACCGCGAATCTCTCCACCGGCACCCACACCATCACCTATTGGAGTGTCGACCTCGCCGACAACACCGAGGAACACGCGACAACGAACACCGTCAACGTCAACGTCGACACAGATGCCCCGACGATCGTCGGCGCCGCCAGCCCCAAGGCCAACGCCGCGGGCTGGAACAACACCGACGTCGACGTAACCTTCAGCTGCAACGACCTCGCCTCAGGACTGCAGACCGGAGTCGCCGGTTGTGCGGGAGACACCACACTGACCAACGACGGTGCCGGCCAAACGGTAGTCGGCGATGCGGTCGATGTGGCCGGAAACACGCGCACCACGACCTTCGGCCCCGTCAACATCGACACGGTCAAGCCCACCCTGATGGGCGTTCCGGCCGACGGTAACGCGGCGGGCTGGCACACGGATGACGTGCTGGTCAAATGGATCGGAGATGATGCGCTCTCTGGCATCGACCCGACCACCCAGCCGGGCGACTCCTACGTCACCGGAGAGGGCGCCGATCTGGGCGCCGGTCCGGTAACCATCGCCGACAAGGCCGGCAATCTCAGCGACCCCGCATCGGTGACGGGTGTGAAGATCGACCGGACCGCGCCGCACATCGACGGCTCCCCCACCACGTCGGCGAACGCCGCCGGCTGGTACTCAGGCGACGTTACTGTCGACTACACCTGCACCGACGCCCTCTCTGGCATCGCAAAATGCCCGACAAGCAAGCTGATCACCGGCAACGGTGCTGACCAGAAGGTGACCGGCGACCCGGCAACGGATGTCGCGGGCAACCAGGCGGCCGGAGTCACGGTTTCCGGCATCAACATCGACGGCAGTGCCCCCAGCACGGTCAGCAACAACACCTGCACGGCGGTCAACGACTACTGCAAGGGTGACTTTGCCAACGTGGTGCTGACGGCGACCGACCAGGCCGGCCTCTCCGGCGTGAAGGAGATCCGCTACAGCGTTGACGGCGGCACCGAACAGGTGACGGCGGGAGCGACCGCAACGGTCCGTGTTCCGCTGACGGGTAGCGGAAGCGGCTCTGTGCAGTACTACGCGGTCGACAAGGCCGGCAACGTGGAAGCCTCGAACGGGGTTTCTCTCAAGTGGGACAACATCGCCCCGACCGTGACCCACACCGTCTCACCCACGCCCAACGCCGACGGGTGGAATAAGGGTGACGTCACCGTCACCTTCACCGCGAAGGACGACGACAGGGGCTCCGGTGTCACCGGCATCAGTGCTCCGGTCACGGTTTCCACCGAGACCGCCGGGCGGGTCGTCACCGGCTCGGCCACGGACGCCGCCGGCAATGTCGGTACCGACTCGGTCACGGTCAAGCTCGACAGGACCGCACCGACCATCACTGGCGCCATCACGGCCGGCACCCGGACGGCCAGCGGCTGGTACACGGGCCCTGTTACCGTAACGTTCACCTGCACGGATGCCCTGTCGGGCATAGTCACCTGCCCCGACCCGGTGGTGCTCTCCGCCAACGGCGCCAACGCCGCGTCGGGTACCGCCACCGACAAGGCCGGCAACAGCACCACGGCCAGCGTTCCCGGCATCAACATCGACCAGGAGAAGCCGACACTCACCACCGCGAATGTCAATGTGCAGGATGGCACCTTCACCGTCGGCTCCGTGCCCTCGCCGACCTGCACGGCCACTGACAGCTTTTCCGGGGTGGCGTCCTGCCGGGTGACCGTCACCGGTGGCAACGCGAACGGCGTCGGCACCTTCACCTACACGGCGACGGCCACGGACAAGGCGGGGAACTCGACGACCATCACGGGCACCTTCCGGGTGGTCTACCGGTTCGACGGGTTCCTGCAGCCGATCAATGACACCGCCCACCAGATCGGCGTCGCGACCAGCGTGTTCAAAGCCGGCAGCACTGTGCCGGTCAAATTTCAGCTGCGGGACGCCGCAGGCAACCTCGTGCAGGCTGCCTCCGCCCCGATCTGGCTGACGCCGGTGAAGGGCGTTGCGATGAACGTTCCGGTGGATGAGACGGTGTACACCGCAGTCTCCGACAGCGGCAGCGTCTTCAAGTACGACGCGACAAGCAAGCAGTACATCTACAACTGGAAAACCGGAAGTGCCAGCGGAAACTACTGGCGCATCGGCGTGATTTTGGATGACGGGCAGACGCACTTCGTCAACATCGGACTTCGCTAGCCGTTGATCAGGCACAAGGCCTCGCACCCTCTCGGGCGCGGGGCCTTGTGCCGCCCGCTACATGAAGCAAAGAGAGGACAAGCACATGCACTGCCCATCCTGGTGCACGACCCGTCATAGCCCCGGTCTTGGTGAAGAGAATTGGCTGCACGTGAGCGAACCGCTGGCCCTCGACGATGGCGCGCTTGCCCGGTTGTGCCTGTCGGTCGACCCTGACACCGGCACTGCGGATGGGCCCTACGTACTCATCGGCAGCACGGAGTACACGCTGAAGGAAGCCGAAGGGCTGGGCGCCGCGCTGGTCGCCCTGGCGGGCAGTGGGGGCGACATCGGCACTGCTGAGGTCGGCGCTCCCTAGTCGTTGCGGAGTAGCTTGAAAGCTGAATCGCGGTCAGGAACGACGAGTTTGCGCAGCACCGAGGAAACGTGCACCCGCACGGTCGTTGGCGACACGAACAGTCGTTTCGCCACCTGATCGGTGGACTCGCCCTGGCCGAGCAACTCCATGACCTCCCATTCGCGGGCGCTGAGCCTCGCGGCGGCAGCAGACCGCCTGAGATGGCGCCGGGCCGGGCCTCGGAACTCCGCGAGGATGCGGGTCACCAGACCCGGGCTGATCGCCGAATCGCCCGCCAGCACGCTGCGCAGGGCATCGGGCAGTTTCGCCGGATCGGTGTCCTTGAGAAGATAACCGGATGCCCCGGCCCGCAAGGAATCGAACAGGTCGTCATCCTCTTTGGACTGGGTGAGCATGACGACGGCAGTGTCCCCCAGCTCGAGATTGATCCGGCCCGCGGCGTAGATCCCGTTGCCGGGCATGTGGATGTCGAGCAGCACCACGTCGGGCCGGTGCTCGAGCGCCAACACGATAGCTTCGTCCGCGCTCGCGCCCTCAGCGCAAACCTCGCAGCCGCCGTCCTCAAGCGCCGCCCGAATCTGACCGCGCACCCGAGCGTGATCGTCCGCGATGATTACCCGAATCCGCTCACCTACCATGTGACCTTCACCACCATGCCGTGACCGAAGGCCCGGTCCACCTCGAACGAACCGGGAAGAGCCTGAGCCCGTTCCCGCATGCTGAGCAGCCCATAACCGGCATTCTGCCCGAGGGTTTCGGCCACGTTGAATCCCAAGCCGTTATCCCGGATCAGCAGCTGTCGCTCACCGCCGACAGAGCCCAGGTGCAACAGCACTCTTTGCGCTCTGCCGTGATGCACCGCATTCGCGACGGCTTCCTGGGCAATGCGCATGAGCGAGTGTTTCTGGTCCCAGTTAGCGACGATGGACTCGTCGATGTCGACGTCCAGGGTTACGGAATAGCGCATGGCCAGTTCTCGCGCTGTGCGACGCAGCACGATGCCCAACGGCTCGTCGTTTGGTCGTCCGAGTGCCTGCACGGCAGCGCGTATTTCGTCGAGGGCCCGGTCGCAGGCGGCCAGGATGCGGGCTGCGGCGTTGCCTGGAGCAATGGTATTACCGGGTGCGCCACCGGCGACAACGACTTCCGCCGGGATCGCGTGGCTTGCGGAGCGGATGTAGATCAGCTCCTGGACGACGCCGTCGTGCAGTTCCCGCGCGACGCGGTGCCGATCATCCTCTACTGCGGCCAAAGACTGCGCGCTCCAGTACTGCCTGAGCTCTCGCGCGGCGCCCACCAGCAGCAGCACGTAGCATCCGGCGCGGAGCAGGTCGCCTGCGTAGAGCCAGTCACTGTAACGGGACGGAAACATCGTGTAGTCCAGGCGCGAGAACCCCGCGAGGGCGCACGCGGGCCCCAGCCAGCGAAGCAGTTCGTCTGTGTACCGTCGTGACTGAACGGCGAAGGCGACGGATGCGGTGAAGAAACATACCGCCGCGACGCCCTGCGCAATCGGAACCAGAGGGTGCCACTCGGTGATGCCGTCCTGACCCTGCGCCGGAAGGCCGCCCCGGTCGAGTGTGACCGGAAGGCTCAGCCGGGCCGCCCAGAGAGCCAGACAGGTCACCACGAGCAGCATGATCACCGCCATCGGCACGAACTGGGACCGGCGGATGTCGGCGAGCTTTCTGGGACGTCCGAAGTTTGCCATCGCCGCCGCGGCGATGACGGCGGCCCCCATCACTCTGATCGTCAGCGGCAGCCACACATCGAGAGCGCCGGGGAGCGGACCGCTCAGCGCTTCGGCCGCCGCAGAGAGACCCAGTCCCGGCACGGCCAGGAGAACGAGGCCGTTGGCCAGAAGCAGGTCCGACAGCCGGCGCCGGCGCGCATACTTGCCGAACACGAGATAGGCCACCAGGAGTGCCACACAGGAGTACACGGTATCAAGCGCCAAATGCGCATTCGGGCTCCGGAATCCCGAATCCAGCCAGGGGCTCCACAGGATCAGGCCGGTGACTGTGGACCCAAACATCCACGCTGCAGTGGTCAGGCTGACGCTGGATACGCGATGTTCACGCACGGGCGGCCATCCAACGACAGTGTGCAGCGGGCAAATCTAGTGTGCTGTGCGAACGACCGCACCGTCGGTGTCGGGCAAGACCCATGGGGCGCCTCGGTTCAGCTAACAGCGGCTGTCGGGTCAGCTGCTCGGGTGAAGTGAGTATAGCGCCGCACCTGAAATGCGGCGCGCCCCCAATCCAAGGGCCTGAATGTGACTGGAACGCCAATGCCCTCGCCAAGGCGAAGTCGTACCAGGAGACTATGGCCATGTCGCCAGAGTCGATTCGTGAGCAGCTCACCAGCGAGCATGGGGAGCAGTTCACCGCAGAGGAAGCCGACTTCGCAATCCAGCACTTGAACGGCTGACCAGTCGTCGAGCGCAACCAGCGCATAGCGGCAGACGTGCTCGCCGCGTATCGAGCGGGACGGAACTGCCTCGTTCTCTCGACCCGAGTTGAACATGTCGCTCGGCTCGCGGCGCTCCTGGGAACGGAAGCCGCCACGGTCGTTGTCCTGCACGGGAAGCTGGCCCCCAAGGAACGGCGCCGGATCCGGACCGAAATGTCCGACCGGGACCCCTCCGATCCGTTCATTCTCGTGGCGATCGACAAGATCGCCGGCGAAGGTTTTGACCTGCCCAGCCTCGACGCTCTCTTCCTCGCCGTTCCGATGGCGTTCAAAGGCCGGATCGTGCAACAAATCGGCCGCATCTCCCGCGCCTCCCGCCCCGCGACCGCAAAGCCCGGCCCTACCACGTCACAGGTGCACGACTACTGGGACGCCGAGGTACCGGTGTTTGATCGAATGTTCCGCAAGCGCCAGCGTGTCATCGCGAAGCTCGGCTTCACCGCGTCGGGCGAGGCCGACGCTAGGCCCCTGCCATCGGCCTCGCGACAAGTGCCCTGATGAGCGCAGCCAGTCTGTCCGCAGGGACGCCCGCGTTGGCCACGACAAGGCCCTGGCGCGCCGAGTCCGCCAGGGTATGCAGGATTCGAGCGGCGTCGAGCCTCGTCCCGGATACGGGAGCGGTTCCGATCTTCCAGCCACCGAGCTCGACCGGGGGCACGCGGACCACGAAACCAAGTGGAGTTCCGTCCGTCAGAATCACGCCAACATGGAGGACGATCGGATCAACAGAGAATGCAAGCCTGAGGCCTGGAACGGCATCAAATCCGCGGCCGCCGACGGTAGCCGTCTCGAATCGCGCACCATACGAAGGCACCAGAATGTCAATTTCGAGATCGCCCTTCACATAGTGATTGCCAGTCGTGTCCGTGTAACCCGCATCGACCAGGGCGCGGTGGATCGGTTGCGTCCCGTGGATCGGCGGTGAGGGTTGAACTCCATTTCCTCCGCAGCCCTCATTCTTTTCCTCCAGGAAGGCCAGCGCCTGACCACTAACTCCCGATCTGACCCAGCGCGAGGCGCGAATTCATTCGCTGCTCGGCCTCAGACGAAGGCGACCGCGCGCACCGGCGCCCCGTCGCCGCCGAGTCGCAGGGGGAAGAAGCCAATCCGCACCTGTGAGGGCAGGTCATCCAGGCCGCAGAGGTTCTCGACGATCAGCCCGCCGCGGCCCAGCACGACCTCGTGCACGGGGAAGGCGGCCGACGACGTACCGGTCGGGTCGGGACTCAGCGTGTCGACCGCGAGGATCCGCATCCCGCGAGCGACGAGCTCGCTGGCAGCACCGGCATCGAGGGCCGGATGTCGCACTGCGCGTGCGTCGCCGAACCACCGCGCCCAGCCCGTGTCGATCACGACTATCGGGGGCAGTCGATCCGGTAGCGGATGCTCCGCATTCAGCCGGTCCCACCCGTATACCTCGCCCTCGGCGAGCGCTCGCACCCGCACCACCAGCGCATCGCCGAGGAGCTCGTCGAGGGCCACATCGGCCATTGTCCGGCCACCGGCGACGGTATGGGACGGCGCATCTATGTGCGTCCCGGTATGAGACCCCATTCGCAGCCCCGTCACGGCCACCCCGTCGCGGTCGAGGTCCAGGGCGGCGTCGACGTGGACCGCCGGGTCGCCGGGATACACCGGCATCCCGTCGGTGATCGGGTGGCTGAGGTCCCGGAGCGCCGTGCGCGGCGGCGCTCCAAGGCCGTCAGCGAGAGGTGTCGGCATCGGCGAGGTGCCGGCTGGGCTCGAAAGGAGTCTTGCTGCGGCGCGCGAGCGAGAAGGCCAAGTACACGGCGAAGGTCAGGAGGAATGCGGGAACGGTCGCACCGAACGGAAGCGGCCACACGTACGCCCACACGTAGGCGGACGCCGCACCGGCCACCCACGACGCGACAGCGAGCCAATTGATGCCGCCGGTGTACCAGTAGCGACCGCCCTGGGCCTTCAGGATGTCGGCGCTGTAGCTGCCGCGCGCGACGATGTAGTAGTCGACGATCATGATCGCGAAGATCGGTGCGAACAGGGCGCCGATCGTGACCAGGAACGTCGTGAACTGGGCCAGCAGCCCGAAGAAGGTCGAACCGATGATCGAGATGAGCCCGAGGACGATCGCGGTGGACAGGAACTTCACCCGGCGGCCTGGGAGCGCGTTGACCACACTCGTGACCATGCCGTAGACGACCATCGTGTTCGTCGCCATCACGGACAGGAAGATCGCGACCGCGAACAGGGCACCGAAGGGTTCGATGATCGTCACAGGGTCGAACGGCATCGCGTCGCCGCCCCCCAGGACGACGTAGCCGATCGCGCTCGCTCCGAGCGACATCGAGATCACCGTCGACAGGGTGTAACCGATTCCCGAGCCGACCACGCCCGCGCGAGTCGTCGATGCGAAGCGGTTGAAGTCGGCCGAGAGCACCGTCCACGATATGGCGGTCGCGACCACGACATCGAACGCCAGTCCCGGGGAGTAGAACGGCTCGAGCGGCGCCGGGATGGCCGCGAAGTCTGCCGGCGAGAAAGTAGTGAACGCCACAACGAAGATGTAGGCGGCGATCGCGAGGATGACCACGGCGAACCACGGTTCCACCCGAGCGACTCCGGCGTGGCCGAAGATCGCGAGGATCACGACGATCGTCTGGCAGAGCACCGCGAAGATGACGGGGTTCGAGAACCCGGTCATCGACGCGACGATGTAGTTGAGGGCGATCCCGGCGAGCATCGCCTGCACCCAGCTCCAGCCCATGAGGATGACCACGTTGGCGGCCACCGGCAGCAGGCTCCCGCGCGTCCCGAACGGTCCGCGCGTGATTGCCATCGTCGGCAGGCCGGTGCGCGTTCCGATCGCGCCGACCGTCACGAGCACTGCTGCTCCGACGATCGTTCCGCCCACGATCAGAGCGATGACGAGACCGAACGGCACATCCGGCACGAAGAGCGTGCCGGTCAGAAGGGTGGTGACCACAAGGTTCGCGGCCAGCCAGATCATGAGCACGCGGCCGAGCGAGTAGGTTCCGCGAACCGGGCCCGCGTCATCTGAGTTGGTGTCCAGTCGGCGGTCGAGACGGGTGTAGAGCGACATCTTTGGGCTCCTCGATGAAAGGGGTCGGGTCAGGGCTGGGGTGAGAGGTGTTCGTGGATGGCGATGAGGCCGCCAGAATCAGACCGGAAGACGATCGTTTCGCGCTCCCGATAGGACATGGGTCCGTCCGCGGTGCTCACGCTCGTGCTGACGGAGTGGGTGAAGACGGCTCCGCCGGGAAACGCCTGCACCGCGGCCGCGCTCGATGCGCAGGATTCCACGCTCCAGCCGCCGCCCACCCATTCCTTCCACATGGCTTCGTAGGCAGCCCGGTCCTCGATGCGCGCAGGTTCGGTGTGGAAGACGAAGGTTGCGTCGGGTGCGAACAGTGAGAAGTAGCGCGGGCCGTCGGTGGCGGCGAACGCCTCGACGATGGCGGATGCCGCGGCACGGACTGCTTCGTCAGTCGGGGTGGGCAGTGTCATGGGTGTCTCCTGTGTCGGGCTTGTCGGTCGGGTTCGGCACTTCTACGTCGGGTCGGGGCTTTGTCCGTCGGGGTGGGTCACCTCAGGCGCCATCGCGCTCAGCAGCTCGTAGACGACGTGGCTGGCCGCGACCGCGGTCAGTTGGGCATGGTCGTACGCAGGGGCGACTTCGACCACGTCGGCGCCGATGATGCGCAGGTCGGCCAGGGCACGCAGCATCCGGAGCAGTTCTCGACTCGTGAGCCCGCCTGCCTCCGGTGTTCCTGTTCCCGGCGCGTGGGCGGGGTCGAGTACGTCGATGTCGATCGAGATGTAGAGCGGCGCGTCTCCGACTCTGGCGCGGATGCGTTCGACGGCGGCCGCGACGCCGTGCTCTTCGACGAATTCGCTCGTGACGATCGCAAAGCCGAGCCGGGCGTCGTCCTCGAGGTCGTCCTTCGAGTACAGGGGGCCGCGGATTCCGACGTGCATGCTCGCGGTCAGGTCGATGAGGCCTTCTTCGGACGCCCGCCGGAAGGGGGTCCCGTGAGTCATCGGCGCCCCGAAGTACGTGTCCCACGTGTCGAGGTGGGCATCGAAGTGCAATACCGCGACGGGCCCGTGCTGGGCGTGCGCGACGCGAAGCAGCGGCAGAGCGATCGTGTGGTCTCCGCCGATGGCGATTAGTCGGTCGGCGTGCTCGCTGAGCTGGCGCGCGCCTGCCTCGATCTCGGCTACGGCAGCAGCGATGTCGAACGGGTTCGCGGCGATGTCGCCGGCGTCGGCGACCTGCTGGGCGCCGAACGGGAAGACGTCCTGAGCAGGGTTGTACGGTCGCAGTAGGCGCGAGGCCTCGCGCACATGCGCGGGGCCGAACCGAGCACCGGGTCGGTAGCTCACTCCGCTGTCGAAGGGAATCCCGACGATCGCGATGTCTGCCCGCTCGACCTCGTCGAGCCGCGGGAGTCGCGCAAAGGTCGCGATTCCGGCGAACCGGGGCACGACACTCGCGTCCACCGGCCCGCGGGGCTCATCCGTCGCATCTTTGCTGAACGGTTGCATATTTGACAACTTTCGGTACGCTATAGACAACTACAGCGCTCACGGTACGCTGCCCCGGGCAGATCGTCAAGGACGAATGTGTGAGCAGCTTCGAGGAGGAACTGTGCGCGCCATCCACCCCACCGCGGAAGGCACCGCGACACCCATCGGCGCCAAGCTGCGCTCCGCTCGCACCGCTCAGGGCATGTCACTCGCCCAGGTCGCTCAGACGACGGGCCTCAGCAAGGGCTTCCTCAGCCGGGTCGAGCGCGACGAGACGTCACCGAGCGTGGCAACGCTTGTCCAGTTGTGTCAGGTGCTCTCGTTGCCCGTCGGAGCGCTCTTCGCCGAGCCCGATGTTCACCATGTCGCGTACGCCGACGCTCCGCGGATCAACTTGGGCGGAGTGCACGCCGACGAGCGACTGATGTCGCCGCGCGGCGAGGAGCGGGTTCAGCTGCTGCGATCAGAACTCGAGCCCGACGCGCACGGCGGGTCCGATCTCTACACAATCAACTGCGACGTCGAAGCGCTCCACGTCGTCTCGGGATCACTCACCGTGCGATTCGCCGGTCGCACCGTGGCCGTCCACGCCGGCGACGCGCTGACCTTCCCCGGTCGAGAGCCGCACACCTGGCAGGTCGAGGGCGGCGAGCCGGCCGTCGTGCTGTGGGTCATCGTGCCCGCGCCGTGGAGCGGCTCGGCCTGACCGAGACCGCGTCGTATTCGAACCCCAGCGTCCAGTTCAGCGCAGGCAGGGGCGCGGCCGCCCCGAAATCGTTGAGGAATCCGCGGATGGCATCCAGGAGCCCGGCAGATAGAACACTCTCCAGGTCGGGACCGAGGCCGGTCATCCACTTCGTCCCTTCCGCAGCGAGGTGGTCCGCCACAGCTTCGTCGACGCGTTCGAGGGCGACGCTCGGGCCGTCGAACTCGGCCGCCCGCAGCGCATCCGGGTCCACGTCGACCGCTTCACGCTAAACCCTGTCCGCGTCTCACTCTGAACGTTAGGCTGGCCAACAGAACCCTTGAGATCGGAGGACCAGCATGAATGGTGACGGCACACAGAGTGAACCGATCCAAGACCAGCATTCTCAATCGGACGAGGACAAGGTGGCGGGGATTCTCGCACAGGAGGAAGCAGACCTCGCCGGCCACAGTGAGCCCCAAGTCCTCGACGCGCTGCGTGAACGATTCGCAGATGCTGGACACACCGTGAGCGAAGAAGCACTCCAAGACCATGCGCGTCGAATCGCCGGCCTCGACCCGAACGATTTCTCCAGCAAAACACGGTGACTTCCTAACGACGATGCAGCGCCACCATCGCGGATTCCGACAGGGTTCTGCGTGGGCATTCAGGAGCGGCGTAGGAACCGGATCAGAACCGCGGACCCAGGCCAGCGACAAACAGTAGCGTCGCCGCTGCCGGCCGAGCACCCCTCGACATGTGCGAGTCCTCATCGCGTCGGCGGAATCTGGACGGGGCGGCCTGGGTGCGAGCCTCTTCGGTCACCCCACTCTCGGCGAGCGGATCGGCGTTACTGCCCATCAAGGCGGCCACCCGTTCTCCACCGCGTCGACGCGGTCGGATGCCAGAAGCGGGAGCGAGTGAACTCTAACTCTCTCCCGGCTTCATCAGCAAAAGGGGGTCGTCCCGTCCCCTTCCGAGTATCGCCAAGAACACGGATCTCAATAAGAATCGCTCAACGATGGTTCGGCGACCGCAAGGTGGTGCGCGAGGGAGAACGCTCCGCACGGTCCCGGATGCCCCGGAGCATCCGCTCGGTCATGAGGAAGCTCACCATCTCGATCGGCTCCACGAGCACCTTGGCCCAGTCGGTGAGGTGCCGTACCGCTCGCGAACGACAAGCCGCGTCGACCCCTCGGTTCGAGGTTGAAGGACAAACGCCCACGTGAAGTCGTAGGGCGCTCCGGCGCCCGTGCCGTCGAGGGCGACCGCTCCGCCCAACACGAGATGGTGCTCATCCTCGAGATGGACAACCGACAACACGACCTCGGGAGCAAGATTCACATCGTCGCCGACGGAGCGGATCTGTAGTTCGGGCTCGACAGTGTCGACGCTGTGAATCTCGACGCCGGCGAGGTTCTCGACCCAGTCGTAGGTGTAGAAGCCGCCGCGGTTCTGGCCGAGCTGCGCAAGCCAAGGCCACACCTCGGAAGGTGTCGCAGAAATCGATATACCGCGGGTCGCTGTGAGGTCGGGGTTGGGCAACGGAGCTGCGGTCCAGCATTGAGGGTGCTTCCTCCTTGTCTCTGATCTTGACCGGGATCAGCCATTGGTCCCACACGTCCGGGGTCAAGAACACGAGCATGCGGTCGTGGATCTCACCTGACGCATCACGCGCTGCACGCGTGATGATCGTGAACGTGATCTTCCACATGTCGTCCTTTTGGCGGGCCGCGTAGAGGCCGGCCGCAGCCAGCACATCGCCATCTCCGTGGATGAAGTAGGGCTGCTTGCCGTCTTCCAGCCAGAGGAGCGCCCACAGAACGTTCCGTTGGTGGCGGATTATAGTCAGGCCTCGACGGCCGAGCCTGTCGTGCCAGACGGGGCCTAATAGCCGTCGTCTCGGTCGTGATCGGTCGACGTCTCGGCCAGTGGTCGGCGAGTCAGGCGTACGAGCGCGCTCGCTCGTTTGCTCGCTTGCTCGCTTGCTCGCTGCTCGCTGAGGGCGCAGTCACCGTCTCACTTTGCTGAGATCGACGAGGGCGACAGGCTCACCTGGCGAGCTCTGCTAGCTCCTCGGCGAGCAGATCCTGCAGCGTGGCTAAGTCGGGGCAGGCATCGGGGTCGGCGATGAGAGTGATCGTGAGATCGCCTGCGTATGAGAGCACGGTGAATGAGACGGTCACGTTTCCCGTCGAGGCGCTCAGCGGGACAATCGCGGTGACCGGGCAGCCAAAGATTGACAGGCGCTGTTCTGGCCCGCGCAGACTGCTTACAAAGGTGTGGATTAGACGCTGCCGGTCGACGAACCATTGGAATAGTCCCAGCTGGGCGAGTATCCGAAAGAACGGGCCGAGCAGGGCGGTCGTCGCACCGGGCGACGACCGTTTGGCCTTCCGGGTCCCCTCTGCTACGAATCGCAATCGACTCGCCGCGGCGCCGACTCCAGGCACCCGGATCGGGATCACCCCGCTGCGATTGCCCAAGTCTCCGTGCGTCGCGGCGCGCCGCTCGGAGAACGGCACCGAGACGATGAACCGGTCGACAGCCTCGCCGCGCAACGCGAGGAGCCGGTGCAGCGCGCCACCGATCGCGGTAAGCACGACGTCGTTGACCGTGGCTTTCTGGGCGTGACCGGCGTTGCGGATCCCGACCAGCGCCACCGTGACCGTAACGAGGCTTCGTCGCGGGCCGGTCGGCCGGTTGAGCGAGGTTGGCCTCAGGCGCGTCCACCGCACCGACCGCAATTCCCGGGCCGCGTCCTGGAGGCGGCGCAGCAAAACGGGGAGACCTCGCAGCGAACCTAGCCGACGGGTCCAGGCGTCGATGGCGAGCTGGCGAATGGACGCTTGCCGCCGCGGAAAATCGGATTCACGCGTCTTCGGGCCCACGGCCCGGGGCTTCCCGGTGGCTTCCGACTGGTCTACGAGCCCGCCCAGCACAGCCAGGCCAGCCACGCCATCGGCGAGCACGTGGTGAAAGACGACGATCAACGCGGCTTGGTCCCGCGCTACTCCGGTGACAAGTGTGGCTGCCCAGAGCGCACGGGTGCGCGGCAGCGGAGTGACCAGCAGCACTGCGGCTAGATCAAGTACCGCCTGCTCGTCCCCGGGGGACGGGCAGGGGATGACGCTCACATGCTCGGTCACGTCGAAATCGGCATCGTCTACCCAGATCGGCCGCCCACAGCCGAACGGCGCAGGCACGAGCCTCTGCCGTAGCCGCGGCACGCCCGGAAGACGCTGGGCGAGAAGGTCGACAGCCCGCTCGACATCGAGCCCAGTCCCCGAACCGAGCACGTCAACCGTGTCGATCATCAGCACGGCACCCACCTGCAACGGCGAAGCTCCGTGCTCGGTTGCCAGCGACATCAGATCGTCGGTACTCACCCGGTCGATCGAAGACGACACCCCCATATCTCCAAACTATACCCACGGCAATCGGGTATGTCGCGCCTGTGATTGAGCCTGGCAAAAACACGGACAATCTCGACCATCGGCGGTGTGGCGAACCCCGACAAAAGCCGGTCTCTCGGTGCGTGGATTTGGTGACGGATGTCCCATCACTGGTGCCACCGGATGTGCGGCCTTAGGATCCTTCGGCTCCGATCCATCCGAACAGCACGTTGGCAATACGGCCAAGAGCGCGGGCCACTTATCAAGAGTGCCCGCACAACGTTCGCTATCCGATTGGTCCTCGTACGGGCGGCTTGACGGCCTGACCATTAGTCCGATCGCTCGAGGCTCACACCGACGGCAGCCGGCAGGGGAGCGCGGCACCCGAGCCGCGGGAGTACGCTGCGACGAATGACGGGACGCTGACGACCCGAGGAGGTGCCGGTGGGCCATGCACGGACGGGGAGACTCGTCGCATTCGAGTGGCTGGTCATCCTCGGTCTCGTCACTGGTGGGGTCGTCTTCGGGGTCCTGGGAACGGGCTCTGCGGACATTGACCTGCCGGAGAACCCGCTCGATATCAAGGTCGGGCAGAGCGTCGCAGAAGGGGCGCCAGAGGCGTCAGTAGATCCACTGGATAGGGATGTCATCGTGCGGCTCCAATGGATGATGTCGTCAAGCGGTGAAGTGGAGATAAATGCGTTCGCCACGAGTCACGCAGAGGCTCGCGATCCTCCTTTCACGATCGTCCTTTACTGTGGCGCCCGGTTGAACGACCTCGAAGGGATTGCGAAGAACCTCGATGGCACCGGCATCCAAGACATCTTCGCGGCCGCCGCGATGGACCATGTCGAGCGGGGAAAACCGAGGGGCGAGCCCGCCAAATTATCCACGTCGTAGGATCGGCGCAATTCACCGGATTTCTGGAAGGCAACTGGACAGACGCAAAGGCAGGCCAACGAGTCGCGCGAACACCGTCAGTCGGGTACTCGGGAGCGGAGCCCGACCTCCTTGAGGTCTCGGCGGAGTCGAAGTTTTTGGCGATTCTCACCGCACCAGCAACCGCCCTGTTCGAGAGTGCGACACCTGGTCAACTGGATGAAGGTGACGTGGTGTACGGCTCACCGAACGCAATGATCGACCGGAATGACAATTATGAGCTCGCTGCCGTGCAGTGGGAGACCGAACCAAAGCCGCTCAACACCCAGACCATGCTGCTTGGAAGCGGCATCGCCCGGTGGACTCTCCTGGGAGGGCAGGCGAGGGTTCCGTCCGTCAGAATCACGCCAACATCGAGGACGATCGGATCAACAGAAAAGGCGAGCCTGAGTCCTGGAGCGGCATCAAATCCGCGTCCGCCGACGGTAGCCGTCTCGAACCGCGCACCATCACTCCCGCGGGCGTTCGAAGTGGGTGGGGGAACGGGCATCCCAGCAATCACGCGGCTACGGCCGTTCATGGTGAGCGCAGACGGCTCGGAAAGCGAAGAGATGCTCGCCCCCAGGAACCCCGGATGCCGCTCGCGACATGGACGTACTCCGCTCCCCACCCGGATGTGAGTTACGGCCCTGCCCGTCGCGGCCGGTCTAGAGGTCTACGAGGTCGCGCCACTGTGCGGCAACGGACCGCAGCTCATGAGGGTGGTTTCGACTTCGCTGCCGGGCCACGCCGTGTTCATGTGAACATCTCCCGCGTCCACGGCGATCGTTCTGGGTAGGCGTTCGCCGGGTCGGATGACGAATGTCGGCTCGACGGGTTCGGCGATAAGTCGATTCGTTGGCCTCACGGGGGGCACGGCAAGACGACTCAGATGTTTATCGGGCCGGGCGACGGCGGTGCCGGCGTTGGTTCGCCGTTGAGGATGGCGTTCACGATCTTTTCCGCACGTGGAACTAGGGCATCACCGGGGTAAAACTCTTCATAGAGTTCCTCCGCGTCCTCGAGCGTGTGCACCTGACAGAGAGCGAGCAGAAGCCGGATATCGCGAGTGTCGCGTCCGGGGCGGTTCGCGCGAAGCTTCATTGCAAGCATCCCCTGTTTGGATGCCACTTGAATGACGATGCCGTCCTGATCGTAAATTGTCTCCCACTCGACGACGCGGCCGAGGGTCGGGACGGCATCGGCCTTCGTGACCTCGAAGTTTAGCCACTTCGCGTCCCACCCATGCTTCAGTGCGACTCGTTCGGCGGCGGCAGCGACGGAATCGTCCGAGCCGGGGCGGACGTGAAGGACGTCCAGGTCCTGCGTGGTCCCCCGATCGAAGTAGCACAGGGCGAGCGCCGCACCGCCCACGAGACGGATGCCGGCCACCTCACCCGAATTACGAAGCTCGGCGACGAGATCACGGAGGCCGATGATGATCGCGTTGCGGTCCAGCGCGGTGCCGGACATCAGACGCTCGCGAAGGTATCTGCCCATGCAAGAACGCCGCGTTCGGCGAACTCGTTCGGCACGTCATCACGTTCGGGCGCGGGGTCGGCCGGGTCGACCCGGAACACGACAGGTTCGGTCAGTGCGCGATCGGGGTTGTTGACCCATCCAGGCAGCGGGATGTTCTCTTGATTGAGCCGCCATGCCACGAGAGCCGCGATGGCGGCATCCCACATATGATCGCCGGTGGGTTCCGGCTCTGTCAGCCCAAGGATTCCTCGAACGAGTCCGTGTTCGGCGATGAGATTATCGTTCAACTGAAGCAAAGCCCGGAGCGCGCGGTCTGTATCCTTCGCTCGAAGATACTCTCTGATCGCCTCTGCGGCGCTGGCAGCGTCATCACGACGCGTGGGAGCGGCATACAGGCGGTGTCCGGCGCCGGCAAGCAGCCGATCGACCGTACTGTAGGCAGCATCCCGTCCACGCTCATGATGGGAGACGCTGGCCTGGTCAATGCCGGTTAGCTCTGCGAGTCTCGCCTGAGTGAGGCGTTTGCTCCGGCGAGCGGCGCGGACGAGAGTAGATGAAGCTGCCACAATCGCCTCCTCCTTATTTCCAATATGACTTTCACATCATATTCTAGCGCGCACTCGATGCAACCCGTGCCTGAGGGTCTGGCCTGCACCGGCAGGATTGACCTGCAGGGACGCCACTGCCCCGAGGTTTCGATACTCAGGTCTCGACGGGTTCCGGGTCAGGGCTTCGGGTCAGAGCCAGCGTCGGTGAGTGACCAGGCCGTGACGGGGACTTCGCCGCCCGCGACGTTGCGAAGCTCGTCGACGAACCGGCCCTGTAGGCGTTATTGCGCCGCCAGAGTGTCTCAGTTAAAAAAGCGAGCATGGATAATCTTCGGTTCAGCGTCGATGTCGACGCTCCCGCGCAGCACGTCTGGACGTGAATGGACGGGCGCCTTCCACGAGGGATCGACCTACGAGGGCGGCTGGAACGAGGGTGACGAGATCCGCTTTCTTGGCCCGAACGACGACGGCAGCGTTGCGACGGTTGCTTTCCAATGGGCGGCTGATTTCTTGCCACTTTCGGTCACCCTCGCAAGCCAGCGAGTTTTTCACTTGGTCAGGGTTTGTTTCTGACCTGGCCGGTGCGATTCCCACCGCGCGGCATACGTTAATCAAACGATCGAATCTCGTTGCGCGTGCGACCTACGGATCTCAGCACCACCGGCAGAGGAGTAGAAATGTCATTCCAAGCGTACCTCGACAACATCGAAGACAAGACGGGACTGACCCCGCGCCAGTTCATCGCGCTGGCCCAGGCGAAGGGTTTCGACGATCCGTCCACGAAAGCCGGGGTGATCGTCGATTGGCTAAAAGCGGACTTCGACTTGGGCCGCGGCCATGCCATGGCGCTGGTGCACGTCATCAAGAACGGCGAAAAGATCGACACCAAGCATGTGGGTACCGGTACGGCGCACAGCGACCCATCCGACACGCTGTGGCTCGACGGGAAGCAGAACCGCCCCGCGTGAGCCATTCGCACCTGGCCGCCGCTGTTCGTTTGGACGGCTCTCAGCTCCCGCTGACCGTTCGGTTTGGGGGCACTACGCCTCACGCTTCGTGCGGGGCCAGGTGGCGGGGTTCCTCTCCCAAGACCGGGAAGGCCCTGTTAGGATCGCCTGCCAGCAGGGCGGCGCCGCGATTTCGATTCCACGCTCATCCGACGGATCGGAGAAACGTCAGCGTGCGGTGCAGTAGCAGCGCGGCCGCGGCCGCGTCGTACGACGGCAACGAGCTGTCGGCGAAATAGTGTTTGTCGCCGGGATAGAGGAAAAGCTCAGCGGAACCAGTCGACTCCACGAGCACCCGTGCTGCGTTGATATCGCCCTCGCCGACGAAGATCGGATCGGCGTTCATGCCGTGCACTTGTACCGGCACGCCGTCGGGCCAGGCGGAGCCGAACTCCGAGACTGGGACGCAGCTACCTCCCACCCATCGCAGCCGAGAGCAACTACTACTCACAAACGCCCACCATCACCGTGATGGAAAGGACCTACCCAAGCCTCCACAAAACCCGGGGCGAGACACTTGAGCAAGGACTGAGCCGGCCATCCGGCCACCGGCGGCCATGCTACGCGTTCAGCGCGATGGTCAGCCGTTCGATTCCAAGGTCAGCCCCGTCGATGGCGGGGACGATTGTCCCATCCATTCGGATGGCCCCGATCGCGTTACCGAGCAGCTGGCGGTCCCGCTTGCTCATCTGCACGGCCAGCTGGTCTCCACGGGTGACCAGGGTGCTGAGGACGGCGAAGTCTATGAGATGCCGTTTGACGCCCTGGTCAAGCGGCACGGTGAATGCGGCAGCTTTGAGGACGAGTGCTCCGAGCAGGTTCGGCCGCCAGATCTGGGCCTGGCGCCCGTCATGGTTGACGGTGACCAGCTCGGCTCGGTCGATTGCTTGGTTGGATCCTCGGGCTTCCAGGGTGGTGCCGCCTGTGACTCCTCGTCGTGCTGCGGCCTTCTCACCGACGTGCTCGGCGATGAGGACGTCGATGGTGGCATCGCCACGGGTCCACCGGTGCTGATGGCCTTCTGGGCTTTCACCGGCGGACTCGAAGCCGATGTCAACGAGGGCCTTGGTGACCTGATGGAGGATGGTCGGCTGCGCGCGCACATCCAGGACAGCATCCGCGTCGTCGGTCGGCCGGTTCGGCGTGGTGTCGCGTTCGACGCACCAGAGGTGCACCATCTGGCCGCCAACCAGGCACCAGTTATTCGGCACCTTCTCGGATAGGTCGAAAAGGGCGTGCCAAGCCAGCGAGGACCTCGGACCGAGTACCGGCATGTCGATGACGGTCATCGGTTGCTCAGCAGTTCCTTGATCCGCTGGCTTTCGCGTGGCCCGGCGTGGTCGGCGAGGTCAGCGAGGACAAGGCCCAGCGGCCCTCGCCCGTCGGCGTCAGCTTGGACGCGAGCCAGGTGGAGCCAGACATTCGCGTTCTTCGCCTTCACCAACAGGTACTCGTTGATGAGCTGCTGGGCGATCTCGGGGTCAACATACGCTTCAACCTCATGTTCGCTGCTGAGCCCCGCGCGGTCGTCACTGATTCCGGAGAGGACTATTCGCTTGTCGCTACGGAGGTCACCGAGATCATCGGCGTTCGCGTGCAAGGCACGGACCGGTGCGCGATTCCGGAGCCAGCTGGCAAGGAGGAGGGCCGGCGCATTGCTTTCTGCGAGGGCAGCGCACTTGCGATTCAGGAGCCAGCGAGCCTTCGCCTCCATGTTCTCGGGTTCGACGCCCGACAGCAGAGCGATGAGCGACCATGAGTTGGCCGGGCTCAGCGGGCGGGAGAGCGGAGGCTGCCGACGGAGCTCCGACTCGTCGATTCCCCAGCTTGAGCCGATCTTCTCGGCATCGACCTTGCCCTCGCGGATCAGCTGGTGCACGCGCGCGACAGAGATGTCCTGGCGGGCGGCGTACTCTTTCACACTCAACATGTCACAAGGGTACAACCGCTGAAACCCTTGTGACAAGCGACAGCACCAATGAATGTGTCAGGCTCGTCCAGATGAGGGACGGCCCAACTCCCGGCCCCGCAGCGCGACCACCTCCGTCGCGCCCTGGTCCGCCAAGCCCCTGTGCAGTCCTGTCACACGAGGTTTCTGGGTCATGACGGAGGGAGCCGGCGCACAGTCGTGGAATGACCGCGGACCCGACGCGGTCCTGACCGGCGCACCGCGCGTCACCTCGGCAGCCGCGTCGCAAAGCTCGGGCAACTCGCCAACTAAACTGGTCGTTTGCCCACGGAAGGAACCTCAATGAGCATGGAAGGCGCGGCCTGGAGCTCGCTGCACAAGATCTCGACCGCCAGGGACGGCAAGCACGGCTTCTCCCGTGAGTCCGTGCGGCGGATCATGACGTTCGCGGTGCCCTACCGGTCCAAGCTGCTGATCTTCATCGCCCTCTCCATCGTGGGAGCTTTCCTCGCGGTCGCGACGCCGGTACTCGCCGGCCAGGTGGTCGACGTCATCGTCGCCCAGGGCGAGGTCACCACGATCGTTTGGCTCGCCGTCGTCATCGCCCTCGTGGCCGTGGCCGACGCCGCCGTGTCACTCGTGACGCGCTGGTACTCGGCGCGGATCGGCGAGGGCGTGATTTTGGACCTCCGCACCTCCGTCTTCAACCACGTGCAGAAGATGCCGATCGCGTTCTTCACCCGCACGCGGACGGGCGCCCTCGTGAGCCGCCTCAACAACGATGTGATCGGCGCCCAGCAGGCCTTCAGCGGCACGCTGTCCGGCGTGGTCACGAACCTCGTGGCGCTGACGCTCACCCTGATCGTCATGCTCAGCACGTCCTGGCTCGTGACGGTTCTCGCCATGATCATGCTCCCCATCTTCCTGGTACCCGCGCGCCGCATGGGCAGCCGCCTCGCCGCGCTGCGCCGCGAGGCCGCCGATCACAATTCCGCCATGAGCACGCAGATGACCGAGCGCTTCTCCGCGCCCGGCGCCACCCTCGTCAAGCTGTTCGGCCGGCCCGACGAGGAGGCCGAGGAGTTCCGCGTCCGCGCCGCCCGCGTCCGCGACATCGGGGTCCGGACCGCGATGCTGCAGTTCGTCTTCTTCACCGCACTGATGCTCGTCTCCGCACTCGCCCTCGCCCTCGTGTACGGGCTCGGCGGCTCCCTCGCACTCGCCGGCCAGCTGAATACCGGTGACGTGGTCACCCTGGCGCTCCTCCTCACCCGCCTCTACGCGCCGCTCACCAGCCTCGCAAACGCACGGGTGGAGATCATGAGCGCGGTGGTCAGCTTCGAGCGCGTCTTCGAGGTGCTGGACCTCGACCCGCTCATCAAGGAGAAGCCCGACGCCGTCGCCGTCCCCGAAGGCCCAGTGGCCGTCGAGTTCGACAACGTCCGCTTCGCCTACCCGTCCGCGGACAAAGTGTCCCTCGCCTCTCTCGAGGAGGTTGCCACGCTAGACACCCGCGGCGGCGAGGAGGTGCTGCACGGCGTGTCCTTCAGGATTGAGCCGGGGCAGACCGTTGCCCTCGTTGGTACGTCCGGTGCCGGCAAGTCCACAATTGCGCAGCTCCTCTCGCGCCTGTATGACGTCGACAGCGGCGCCGTGCGCCTCGCGGGGACGGATGTCCGCGATGTCACTTTCGTCTCCATGCGGCACAGCCTGGGCATGGTGACGCAAGACGGCCACCTGTTCCACGAGACCATCCTCTCCAATCTGCGCCTCGCGAGGCCGGAGGCGTCCGACGACGAGGTGTGGGACGCCGTCCGCCGTGCGCGGCTCGAGCCGCTCATCCGGTCCCTGCCGGACCAGCTGGACACCATGGTCGGAGAGCGTGGCTACCGGCTGTCCGGGGGTGAGCGCCAGCGGATGACCATCGCGAGGCTCCTGCTCGCCCAGCCGCGCGTCGTCATCCTCGACGAGGCGACGGCGGCGCTGGACTCGACGTCTGAGGCCGCCGTGCAGGCGGCGCTCAGCGAGGCGCTCGAGGGACGGACGGCGATGGTGATCGCACACCGCCTCTCCACCATCCGCAGCGCGGACCTGATCCTCGTGGTTGAGGACGGCTCGATCGTGGAGCGCGGTACGCACGAGGAACTGCTGGCTGTGGGTGGGCGGTACGAGGAATTGCACCGGACCCAATTCGCCGTGCAGAAGAATGATGCGGCCGATGAGGAAGCGCTGAGCCGGACCTAGTCGCTGAGCTCGGTGCCCCTGCCCCGAGCGTCTCGGAAAGTCGTCTCATCACGTTTCGTTTGATGGGGACTGATGACGACTTGATTGACTCTGACGAGCTCCAACGAGTCAACTGGACCCGGGGCAGTACCGCACGCCCCATTCGAACTGCTCCACGCCACGCCGGCACGATCCCGTGGCCTGACAGTACGCTTGGGTCACCAGGACCCAGAGGCGCTGAGGCGCTGAGGAGGCACCATGTTCAAGCCATCTCGATCAATCACCACGGCGATGCCGTCGGATCTCGCTATCTCGCGCGCTGCGGCCCGTCGCCCGCTTGAAGAGGTTGCAGCCGACATGGGCATCGGTCCACACCTGCTGGAACCGCACGGAAGTGCGGCGTCGAAGATCTCCCTCGATGCGATCGATGAGCTCCGTGACCGTCCACGGGCCAAGTATGTCGTCGTCACCGCAATCACGCCGACTCCACTCGGGTCGGGCAAGACGACCACCGCGGTCGGGCTCGGTCAGGGCTTCCGGCACATCGACAAGCTCGGGATCGTCGCGATACGGCAGCCGTCGATGGGGCCGACGTTCGGCATCAAGGGCGGAGCCGCTGGTGGCGGCTACGCTCAGGTGGTCCCGATGGAGGCACTGAACCTGCACCTGACCGGCGACACGCACGCCGTTACCGCGGCCCACAATCTATTGTCGGCGATGATCGGCAACCACATCCACAAGGGAAACCGTCTCGGGTTCGACCCCCATGAGATCACCTGGCGACGTGTCCTCGACGTCAACGATCGCGAGCTGCGCACCATCATCACCGGGCTCGGCGGTCCTGACGACGGCAATCCGTTCCAATCCGGTTTCGACATCACCGCAGCCAGCGAGGTGATGGCGTTGTTGTCGCTGTGCACGTCGTTGCGGGATCTCCGTGAACGGATGGGAAGAATCGTCGTCGGCTACAACCGCGGCGGCGAACCGGTGACCGCCGAGATGCTCAAGGCGGCCGGCGCCATGACCGCGATACTCAAGGACGCCATCAAGCCGAACCTGATGCAGACCGTGGAGCAGACGCCAGTGCTCGTCCACAGCGGTCCGTTCGGGAACATCGCCACCGGTAACTCCTCGGTCGTCGCCGATCTGATCGGCATCCATGCCGGCGACTACCTCATCACCGAGGCGGGGTTCGGTGCAGACATCGGCGCGGAAAAGTTCTTCAATATCAAGTGCCGTGCCTCCGGGCTGGCGCCGGATGCCGCCGTCATCGTCGCGACCGTGCGTGATCTGAAAACTCACTCAAACAAGTACCGGGTCGTCGCCGGCCGACCGCTGCCACCGGAGATGCTCGCCGAGAATCCCGACGACGTCATCGCCGGGGCAGCGAACCTGCGCCGGCAGATCGCCAACATCCGACGGCACGGAGTGACGCCGGTCATTGCGGTGAACGCATTTCCCACCGACTACGACAGTGAGCATCAAGCGATCATGGACGTCGCGGCAGAGGAAGGTGTGCGCGCGGCGATCAGCTACCACTTCACCGAAGGCGGCAGGGGTGCGGTCGAGCTGGCCGAGGCGGTTGCGGAGGCCTGCGCTGAACCGTCGAGCTTCCACCGGCTCTATCCCGACGAACTTCCCTTGGTCGACAAGATCGATGTGATCGCGCGCGAGATGTACGGCGCCGACGGCTTGGACCTCTCGCCTCTGGCAGCTCGGCAACTCGACAAGTACGAGCGGGCAGGCTTCGGCAGCCTGCCGGTGTGCATCGCCAAGACACACCTGTCCCTGTCGGCCGACCCCAAAATCAAGGGAGCACCCACCGGGTGGCGACTGCCGGTGCGTGAGGTGCGTGCGTCGATCGGGGCCGGGTTCATCTATCCCATCTGCGGCGACATGCGCACCATGCCTGGTCTCTCGTCCGCACCGGCAGCCGAACGCATCGACATCGACGACAACGGCGAGATCGTCGGGTTGTCCTGATCGGCGGACCCGGCCGGGCACGTCGGGCTTCTCGATGAAGCCTTCCCCGCCCACGAACCGGCAGTGAACGATGGTCTAAAAAGCCCGGAAGTCGAGCATCGATTCCTCGACGGCGAGAACCGACCAGGTGCCGCCCTCGGCATCCGTGAACGCGTACGCGGGGACCACCAGGACGCTCCCGTCCGGCTGCCACTGGCTGGCGAGACCGAGCTGTGCGCTGACGATCTCAACCTTGTTCACGGGCCATGAGACCGAGGTACCGGCGACTGGTGTCGCGGGTGGCTCCATCGGCGCCACCCACTCCTCGGTCGTCAACGCCTGATCACGGAGGGCCATCGGCAGAACCGTCGGTGCTCCGCTGAACCGCGGGTCTGAGAGTCGTTCGAAGCCCTCTTGCTCACTTACCACCGGGTACATCCCCAGAGCAACGACGTCGGCGAGGGCACCGTTGGCGGAGACGACACCATCTTCTGCCATCTCCAATGACCAACCTTGGTCGAGCTGCTGCCCGTCGATGACCGGTTTTGCCTCGGCGGCTCGCGTGGGAGAGCCTTCCCACACCTGAGAGGTAAATTCGAACGTGGCGGGGTCCCGGCCGGCGGCGACGAGGAGCGCGCGAAGTGCTCCGATCGCAGCGTCTTCGCTGGGCGGCTCGCTGGTCGGCTCGCAGACCTGATCACCCTCGCACTGCCACGGGTTCACCTCCGGGTTCTGGAAGTAGAAGGACAGCATGCCGTCGAGACTCACTGACAGGCTCGGGGCGCTGCCGTCCTGCGGGCCGGCGACCCAGCGGCCGTCTCGCAGTTCGACTGGTAACCCGATGCCGAGCGCCGCGGCGAGCGCGGTGACCTTGTCTGAGCTGGATGCCGAACGGGGGTCGTAGGCGTAGGACTGAGCTGTGCCCGTCTGGGTGCCAAGACTGGACGCGCTGAAGGCGTTCCGGCCGGATCCGTAGGGGTAGGTCAAGGGAGACATCTTCTGGTCGGTAGCGGCGCCAGAGCCCACGGCTGGCTCTATTCCGCCTTGCGTAACGCTTTCGGGGCCCCCGTTGGACTGCAGAGTGATGGGCGGTGCAGCGCCGTCGGCGAGGCTCATTGGCCCGCCTATGGTCGCTCCGATCCCGTATCCCGCGCCACCCACGATCGCAATCGACGCCGCGACCGCGACGAACGGGAGCCAGCGTGGCCGTCGGCTTGCTCGTGCCTGGGCCAGGTCGGCCGCGGGTGCCGATCCGGCCATCGGTTCAGCCTCAGAACCGGTCATCCGAGCGACGACCTCGTCGGCGAACCCGGCACGCGCCTCGACATCCCCCGCTGGGTCGGCGGCACGCAGCCGGGCAACCAGGTCTCGTTGTTTGTCGTCGTCGTTCATATCGATCAGCCTCCGGAATTTTCGGTTCACCTGTTATATGTGCGGGGCGTGCCGAATCTTGCAGAAGCCCTAGAACGACATCCGCTCGCCCCAGGCTTCTCGCAATCGCTTACGCGCGCGCGACAGCGCGGCGTCCGCCCCGGATCGGGAGATACCGAGCACGCCGGCGAGCTCGGCCCCGTCGAGACCTTCCCACGCGTGCAGGAGAAGGATCTGCCGGTCTCGCTCCCCCACGCTTGCAAGCGCACCGCGGAGTTCCGCATCGAATAGGAGGTTCAATTCCGGATCGCCGTCGATTCGAACCGCACCCGACTCGGGCACCGCGTCGACGGGAAGATCGATGTGCTTCCTGCGCGAATTCGCGAGGGTGAATCCCGCCGTGCGATACAGCCACGGCAGCACCGCCTCCCGTGGCAGGTCATTGCGCCGTCGCCAAGCTGTCGCGAAGACCTCAGCGGCCAGATCCTCGGCATCCTGACGCGGTCCGCGGCGGGCGAAGTAGCGCACGAGCGCAGTCGAGTGCTCCCGGACGATCACGGTGAACCAGTCGACATCGGCCGCCGTCTCGGCCGGGCCCGCGCTCTCAGGCATCGCCGCTCCCTCGCTCATGTCGGCGGTGGCTGGGGTGTTGGCGATCCTCACATACTGAATATGTCGCTTCCGCCGTAAGTCTTGCACGCAGCGCCCCGAATTTTCGGAGGTCGCGTCACCATCCTGCTGACGAACTTCAACCCCCGCAAAAATCCCGCTCACAATTCAAGAATTGCGACCGAAACCGGACGCGAGAACTCTTTAAACCAGAAATCGCTCCTGAGAAGCCTCAGGAGCGATTTCTTTTTGTTTCGACCGGACCGTTTCGTGAAGAGTTTCGCGAACGCCCCCTTTGGTGGGTTGTTTGCGAAAGCCAGCAGGGCGCGGATCGTCGGTGACTGCGGAACTCTGTTTCCTCCGCAGCCCTCATTCTTTTCCTCCAGCACGCCCGTCACCATGCGCTCCTCCGTCTTCGCTATCGATCGGCAAGAGGCGCGGCGATTTAGTCCAGATATGGAAACGAGAAGTCTCCTTCAAGCCGACCAAGAAGGACTTCAGAATCACTCCCGGTGCCCTTCCGAAGGATTACGTCCCCGGAAACAGCGTGGGAGTTCGCTCACCCGCGCGTGACGCAGCGACTCGCAATCGAATCAGCTCGACTGTGGTCTCGGCTTCCCTCATCGCTTGAAGGATGGCCGCATGGTTGCGCCAGTGTTCGTCCCACAGTTGATCGCCGACGACAGACGCAAAGTCAATAAGAGTAGATGTCTCCCAAGCTTCATAGTTTGCGAGGAGATTCGCCCTCTCCTCTAGGCCAGCGATACCACGGGTCTCGGGTGACAGTCGTGCCGAGCTGAACATCCATGTTCGCCATGGCTTATTGTCCTTGCTCTGATTGCATTTGCCGCAGGCTGGCACAAGATTATGAATCTCCGAGATGTAACCCGTTGGTTGCTTGCCTACGACGAGGGGACGCAGATGGTCCCGGCACGTTCTTGAGCGTCTCGTCAAGCTTCACGGAGGTGATTGCTGCGGCCCGCCCTTTTGCGTTCACTCGCGCGCGACGTGTCTCTGAATTCGCCCATGGCGAGGGAATCAACGAGATCTGAAGCGATCGAGGCGTCGCTGATTAGCGTGGTGCCGACTCCCTCGCTGCCGACAGTCTCGTCAACCTAGGTGTCATCATTCGAGATTGTCTGTCGTGGTGCGGCGAAGGCGCAGCGTGACGAGCTGGAACGGGCGGAGCGAGAGCGAGATGGTCCGGTCTGAACGCCCGATCACGGCGCTTGGATCGGTCTCCCGCTCAAGCAGGTCGGTCTCCGTGACGTCCGACCAGCCGAATCCCGGGGCCAGGTTACCGCGCGCACGCGCGCCCAATGACTCGTAGAGCCGCACGATCACGTCGCCAGACCGGTCCTCCGCGAGCTTGACAGCCTCGACGACGATCGCCGGATTGGTCACGACGACCAGGGGCGCCACCGGGCCGGCTCCCTTGACCTCGCGCAAGGGCAGGTTCACTCGATAACCCTCGTCGACGGCATCCGCGATCTCAGCACCGACGCGCAGTGAGACGACGAATTCCTGCTGGCCCTGATCCGAGGCCGGGTCGGGAAAGAGGGGCGCACGCAGGAGGGAGACGCGTACGACGGTGCTCGTGCCGCCATCGGGCAGTGCGGCGCGTCGGATGTCATGCCCATAGCTGGCGTCGTTGGCGACGGCGACACCGTACCCCGGCTCGCCCACGTGCACCCAGCGATGGGCAACGGTCTCGAACCGGGCGGAGTCCCAAGAGGTGTTCGCGTGGGTCGGCCGGTAGACATGTCCGAACTGCATTTCGGATGCCGCGCGATCGGCGTGGACAGCCAGGGGGAAGGCAAGCTTCAGGAGTTTCTGAGACTCGTGCCACTCGATCGCCGTGTGGATATCGAGGGCACCGGTCGCGCCGTTGAGTCGGAGGGTCTGGACCACGGATGAGGAGCCGAAGGATCGCTCGACCCGGACCCCGAACCCGTCGTCAGTGACACCGACGCTGGAAGCCTCGGTCAGGTCCTGACCGACGTTCTTGTAGGTCTCGTCGATGTCCCAGGCGTCCCACTGGATCGGGGTGTCCCGGAACAGCTGCAGCAGGTTGGCGGCCTCTCCGACTGGGATGACTTCACGGTCGGCAACGAGGTCGCGCATCGACACGATCAGTCCCCGATCGTCGATGATGACACGCACCCGGTCATTGGCGAGGACTAAACCAGCGCCGCTTTCGGTGACCTTGGCTGCTCCCCTCCTCACCGCGACTGCTGCGGCGAGGCCCGGGACACCGTCGCGTGAGTTCGGCCCGGCGTTGAAGGTGAGCGGATGGCTGCCGCTGCCGGCCAGGACCTCGAGAGATCGCGTGATCTGCTCACCCAAGGTCACGGCGACTGCCGCGTAGTTGCGTTCGGCCTCCTGATGCACCCAAGCGATCGACGTGCCGGGGAGGATGTCGTGGAACTGCTGAAGGAGCACCGTCTGCCATACGCTTTCGAGGGCGTCATACGGGTACTCCAGACCTCGAAGGACTGTCGCGGCGGTGGCCCAGAGCTCTGCCTCTCGAAGCAGGTGTTCGCTGCGGCGATTGCCGCGCTTCGTCTTGGCCTGGGAGGTGTAGGTACCGCGATGGAATTCGAGGTACATCTCCCCCGACCAGACCGGAGCCTCCACGTATTCGCTGTGCGCGGCCTGGAAGAACTGCTCCGGCGTCGTCATCGTGACGCGAGGAGACCCCTCGAGGTCACGCGTGCGCGCCGCAGCGGCGAGCATCTCACGGGTGGGGCCTCCACCGCCATCCCCCCATCCAAACGGAAGGAGAGAGGTCGTGCCGAACCCCTTTTCGGCATACTGCTGCTCTGCCCTGGCGAGTTCTTTGCCGGAGATTCCCGCGCTGTAGGTGTCGACCGGGGGGAAATGAGTGAAGATCCGCGTGCCGTCGATCCCCTCCCACCAGAAGGTGTGATGCGGCATCCGATTGGTCTCGTTCCACGACATCTTCTGCGTGAGAAGCCAACGAGATCCAGCCGCGGCCACGATCTGCGGCAGCGATGCGGTGTAACCGAACGAATCCGGAAGCCACACCTCGAGCGGCTCGACTCCGAGCTCCTCCATGAAGAATTTCTTGCCGGCGACGAATTGCCGGGCGAGGGCTTCCCCGCCGGGCATATTCGTGTCGGACTCGACCCACATCCCACCGACCGGAATGAATCGGCCCGCCGCCACCTGCTTCTTCACCCGCTCGAACAGTTCTGGATAGTAAGCCTGCAGCCACGCGTACTGCTGCGCCGAGGAGGCAGCGAACGTGAACTCCGGGTCCTCCTCCATTAGCGCCAGAACGTTCGAGAAGGTTCGCGCGACCTTGCGCACGGTCTCGCGCACCGGCCAGAGCCAGGCGGAGTCGATGTGGGCGTGACCAACGGCGGCAAGGCTGTGGGCACTCGCATAGGCCGGGCTAGCAAGAACGTTGACGAGTGTCGCACGGGCGACCGCCGCCGTGCCCGCAACGTTGTCCGGGTCGAGAGCGTCGGCCATCCTGCCGAGCGCCTGCAGGATGTCGGCCCGCCGCGGAAGACTCTGCGGAAGCTCGTTCATCAGGCCGACGAGGGTCCAGGTGTCCTGCAGGAGCTCCCATACGGCGACATCGAGTTGCCCGAGTTCGAGCCGACGCAGAACGTAACTGGTCGAGTCCCCCGCTGTGGCCTTGTCGCCGAGCTCGGTAACGCCGAAGGTGAAGATACCGGCGATATTTGGATTCGCGGCCGCCTCGAGGTAAATGTCGACGGGATCCCCCGCGTCTCCCGCGGGGATGTAGCTGTTGAGCGGTTCGATCGCCTTGATGATCACACCGTCACCCGTATAGGCGGTGCCCTCGGCCTGGAAACCTGGGAGCGTGGCGGAGAACCCGAGGTCGACGACGACCTCGGCCCGGGTGCCATCCTCTGCCCATTCGGCCGGCACCCCTCCTGTGAGGTGGAACCAGACAGTGCCCCAGGGTTTGCCCCACGCGCCACCGACGGTGAAGTGCTCGTAGCTTTGCCCAACGGCCACGTCGAACGGCACCGGCTCGTCGTCGACGGTCCACGAAGCGATTGCGAGCGGTGCGGTGCGACGATAGACGGCCGGCTTGATCCGCTCCCGGATGACGCGCTCGATTCGCGCTTCGAGGAGGACTCGATTGTCATGCATGATGGCTCCTTAGCCCGCGATGGTGCTCGCCGCGGCGAGGCGTGATGGTGAGTTAACCCTTGACGGCGCCCGCGAGGGCGAATGAGCCGCCGATGCCGCGGGACACGAGAACATACAGAACGATGGCGGGCACCGCGTAGACGAGTGAGAACGCTGCGAGCTGTCCGTAGGCGATTGCGCCGTACTGGCCGAAGAAACTGTAGATGCTGATCGCGGCGGGTTGCTTGCTTGGCGAGAGGAGCAGGATGAACGGCACGAAGAAGTTGCCCCACGCCTGAAAGAAGACGAAGATCCCGACCACGGCGATGCCCGGTCTCATCAAGGGAACCACGATCAGGCGCAGGGCTCCCATCGCTGAAGCGCCGTCGATCCAGGCTGCTTCCTCGAGGGTGATCGGCACCGAATCCATGAAGTTCTTGGTCATGAAGATCGCGATGGGCAGAGACGAAGCGGCCATAAAGAGGATCGTGCCCGGGATCGAGTCCAGCAGATTGAACTGAACGAAAAGGCTGTAGACCGGCACCATGATTGCCGTAATGGGTAGCCCGGTCGCGAACAGCACCCCGTACATAAACGGCTTGTTGAATCTCGCCTGATATCGAGACAGCGGATATGCCGCGAGCAATGCGGCGACGATCGTAATTCCTGCCGTACCGACGGAGATGACAAGGCTATTCCACAGCGGAAGGAACGTGAGTTCGGGCGTGAGGACCGCCGTGAAGTTGTCCAGCGAGAACTCTTCGGGAAACTTGGTCTGGTAGGTGGCTTTGTTGTCGACCGACGCGAAGATGAGCCAGCACAGGGGAAGAAGAAAACAGGCGCCGATCACGACGAGAACAGCATTGGCGAGGAACCCGATCACGCTCTTCTTGGGGGACGCCACCGAGACGGGCCGATCAGACTTCGGGGCCTGCGGTGGTGCGGCAATGACTGACATCGGCTAATCCTTCTGTGGACGAAGTGCCCGAATGTAGACGACGGAGAAGATCGCGCCGATGATGAGCATGACGGTGGCGATGGCTGTGCCGTAGCCGATGTTGCTGAATCGGAAAGCCTCTTTGTAAGCGAGGATCGGCAACGTTGTGCTGTCGTTGCCGGGCCCTCCCGCTGTCATCACGTAGATGAGGGTGAAGACCGACAGTGTGAGCAAGCTGATAAGCATCGTGTTCGTCACGATGGTGTTCTTGATCATGGGAATGGTCACGAGGAAAAGGCGCTTGGGGCCGCCGGCTCCGTCGATCATTGCCGCCTCGGTGATCTCCGGCGGCACGTCGTTGAGCGCGGCCTGGTAAACCATCATCGAGAACGCCGTGCCACGCCACAAATTCGCCAGGATGATCGCGAACATGGGGAAGCTATACAGCCAGTTGGGGCCGGTCATACCGAGGTTCGCCAGAATCTGGTTGAGAGTGCCATCGACGCTGAAGTAGGCGTAACAGACGAAAGCGGCGACGATCTCGGGCAGGATCCACGCGGCGACGATGATCGTGCCGACGGAAGCGGCGACCTTCTTATTTGCCTTCTGCATGAGAAGGGCGAGACCAAGTCCAAGGATGTTCTGCGAGATCACAGCGGAGCCGAACGTGAAGATCGCGGTCAGCCAGAGCGAAAGGGGAAAAACGGGATCGTTGACGAGCTTGACGTAGTTCTCGAAGCCGATCCACTGGGGGTTGCTCGCGTTTACCCCGGTGAGCGACGCGTTCGTGAACGACCCATAGATCGACCAGATGATCGGCCCGGCGAGAAACGTGATCATGATGAGAATCGCGGGCACGAGCGGGATCATCCGCACAGCCTTGACGATTCCGCGCACCCGGCGGCGGCGGGAACCCGAATTCGGTTCCGGCCGCCGCACGTGCGTGTCCTGCGGTGCGAGCACTTCTGCAGTCACTGTGTTCCTGTTCCCGTTTTATCTGAAGGCGCGCACCTGGGTATCTCGGTACTGCTACTTCTGGATGACGCCCTCGGCACCGACGATCGCTTCGATTGCCTTGTCGTAGGCTGCGGCGGCTTCCTCGGGAGTTGCCTTGTCGGTGATGACTGCCTCGTTGGCCTTCTGGACCTCAGCCGAGATCTGGTTGTAGTCGGCCGTCGCCGGACGGAAGTTCGTCACCGCAACGATGTCGGTGACGGTCTGGACGAAGGGGTTGGCGGCAATGTAGCTCGCGTCAGCGGCGACATCCTTGCGAACGGCAATCTGCGAGTTCTCGTTGTCATAAGCGAGCGCGTTGTCCTTGCTCAGCGCCATCGCCATGAAGTCGAAGGCCAGCTGTGGGTCGGCCGTTTTGGCTCCGACTGCGAGGGTCCAGCCGCCTGACATGCTGACGCCGCCCGGCTTCTGGCCGCTCTGGGTCGGGAACACCGTTGCGCCCATGTCGTCGACGTACTCGGGCCACTCGTATGAGCCACCGGTCTGCCAGAACGACGGCGTGTAGGAGCCCTCGATCGTTGCACCAAGAGTCGCGTTCGGGAACATCTCCCCGAAGATGCTCTTCCAGATGTTGGGATCGAGCGCCTGCGCCGGAGTCAGAGCGAGTTCCTCGGAGTAGAGCTCGTCGACGAAGGCCAACGAGTCAACGAACCCCTGCGAGCCAGTGACCCACTTCGATGTCTTGGAGTCGTAGAGCGAATCTCCCCCAAGTTCGGTGCCGTAGAGGAGTTGGTAGAAACCCTGCATGTTCGAGCCCTCGCCGGTTCCTGTCCCAGCGTAGAAGTTGAACGGCACGACATCAGGGCTGCTCGCCTTGATCTTGCGCGCGGCCTCCATGACGTCGTCCCAGCTCTTCGGCTCCCAAGGGAGAGCGATTCCGGCCGCCTCGAAGACAGGCTTGCTGTACCAGACCGCGCGGGTATCGGTGCCGAGGGAGACGGCGTAGATGCTTCCGTCATCGCCCTTGCCGGCTTCCTTGGCGGCATCGGTGAACTGATCCCAGTCCTCCCACTCGGAGACGTACTCATCGAGGTTGAGGAGGTACCCGGCATCCGCGTCCGCGCGCAGCGCGTTGGTGTCCTCGTAGAAGATGTCCGGTGCGGTCTCTGCCGAGCGCTGTGAGAGGGCGAGCTTGGTCTTGTAGTCGTCATCCGTTGCAGCGATGGGCTGCAACTCGACGGTCACGCCCTCGTTCGCGGCCTCGAAGTCCGCCTTGGCGGTTGTGAAAAGCGTGTCGAGAGCGGTGAAAGCGTCGGTCTTGATGTATGCGACCTTGAGAACTTTGTCTTCACCCTCGGATGGCGTCGATCCGGCCGTGCATCCGGTGAGTGCTACCAGTCCGCCGATCGCGAATGCCGATAAGGCGATTGCTGCTCTTTTCTTCATGGTGCTCCCCTTTGCTCCAAGTACAGATGGTCATGCGGAATGTGGTGCCGACGCACTGGAGAGAAGAGGATGCCTCGCTGCCGTGCCTCGATGTAATAGTACATCGATTAGATAAACCAGCGTCCAGGTTTGTCCGGGCGTGTCTTGCCGAGTTCCGCACTCGCTCAGGACAGAAGGAGCGCTCGGGGATTCGGAGCGAGTGCGCGATCGAGTACCAGACAGGCTGCCCCGATCGCCCCGACGTCCTCCCCCACCGTTGATCCCGCCACCGAGATTCGATGGATGCTTCGCGTGGCGCGGAGCTCTTCGAGCAGCTCGGGGATTCTGCGGAGGTAATGTCCTGAAAGGCGCGCCCAGAATGGGCCGCCGAATACCACGCGATCGACGTCGAGTAGGTTGGCGATAACAGCCACCGCTTTCGACATCCGAACGGCTGATCGCTCCACGATCTCGATCGCGGTGGCGTTGCCCGCCTCCGCAGCCGCACACAGCTCCGTGAACCTCGAATCGACAGTTCGCGTGTCGTTGGCGACCCAGGTAGCGTCAAGGACACCCAATCGCTCTGCTTCCTGAACGAGCGCCTGGGGCGTACAGGTCACAGCGATGCACCCGCGCAACCCGCAGAAGCACTGCGGGCCTGCTGGATCGGTGACGATGTGCCCGATCTCTCCCGCGTTTCCGGAGCTTCCCCGGACCACTTCGTCGTGCATCACGAGACCGACCCCGATGCCAGTGCCAAGGTAGAAGAAGGCAAAACTGCCCAATCCGGATTCCCCGCCCGCCCACATCTCGGCGATCGCTGACGCGGTGACGTCCTTGTCGAGGATCGAGGGAAGCCCGACGCCCGACTGGAGCGCGTCCCGCAGCGGAACCCGATGCCAACCGGCCAGGTGCGGCGGGTCGACCACCGTACCCAGCAGATTGTCGATCGGCCCGGGGGCCGCAATGCCCACTCCGCCGATCCGTTCCCGCGGCACTCCTGAGTCGTCGATTAGCTGCTCGAGCGTCGCGACGATCTCTTCGATGATTAGGGTCGGGTCCATCACCGCCGGGGTCGGAAAACTCGACCGTCTCACGACGCTGCCGGTGAGATCGAGCATGACGAAGGTCACGACCGTCGGATCGACGTGAACTCCGAGCGCGTAGCGCCCGCCGGGATTGAGCCGCAACATCGTGCGGGGTTTCCCAGGCCCGGTGCCCGTCTTGCCGGCTTCCTCTATGAACCCGCTATCAAGCAGGCGCCTGGTGATGTTCGAAATGGTCTGGGGCGAAAGCCCGGTAGCCGTCACGAGCTCGACGCGACTCAGGCCCGTGGCGGATCGACGGATGGCGTCGAGAATAACCGACTGATTGAAGTCGGCCATCGCTGGGAGGTTAGTGCCGCGACGCGCCGTGACGTCCATATGGTCGCTCATGTCACGACGCTAACGCGTCGACACAGCTTTTTCGACGATGAAAGCCTTCACGGCGTTGTCGTGCATCGCGTGATCTTGGTCGGTTGGCATGAACTCGATGTTAGCGGTCAGCCACAGGGGAGCCATATCAACGCCGCAAAGGCCGCCAAGTACAGACACCTGAGTGGCCTTCCTGGCAGCGAATCCTGCCAGGAGAGCACGCACTCCCTAGGAGTCGATACTCACGACAACCCGCAAAGGCATGGCGAAATGCTCAATTCCTATGAGGGGTTACTCACTGAACGTTTGTTCTGTATGGTTCGGAAGAAGCAACGTGCTTGGAACCAAAGCCTCAACGAAACTCGTCACATCGACCCGGAGCCACAGAGTAGTGGCCGGCGAACAGTCGCCGAAGGATTGTGCACAGTGGGATATGTCCAACCAAAAGCACTGGCGCCGACTAGAGCGCGCTCGATTCTTGACTGTGCTTCGCTCGAACCCGGCGATCGATTCGATGCTTGGACCGATGCAGTCAGCAGAAGCTTCGTACCTCTCCGAGCTGACTTGAAAGATCCAGTCCACGGCCGGGGCTTCGATGGGCGTATTGTTTCGCAATCACTCGGTCGCTCGGAGATCTCCACTGTTGCGGGCTCTGGCATGGCAGTGCACCGCTCGCCTCGAGCTATCGCACGCAATGATCCAGGTTTCATCAAGCTCGGCCTCCAGGTGCGCGGTTACAGCGTCATCTCGCAGGACGATCGCGACGCGGCGCTGGCGCCCGGCGATTTCGCAATCTATGACACGAGTCGGCCATATGTTCTCGACTTCGCAGAATCGTTTGAGATGTTCGTGGTCATGTTTCCGGCAGAACTCATCCGCTTCGATCGCAGCCTACTGTCGACCCTCACAGCATCCCGCTTTTCGGGCCGGAGCGGTCTCGGAGCAATCACGTCGAGTTTGCTGCGCGAGATGAGCCGGCAGCTCGACGCGGAGCCGCTGGTGGGAGACTTCTCTCTCGGCGACGCTGTTCTCGACCTCGTAACTGCGAGCCTTGCTGAGCGACTCGGCCCAGACGGTGTTACCGATGAGGACAGCCGCCGACGGTCCCTGCTCGTCCGCATCGAGACCTACATCGCAGCGAACCTCAGCGATAGCGACCTCAGCGTTGCTGAGATCGCAGCCGCACACCATGTCTCCGTGCGCTATCTCCAGAAGCTCTTCGAAGAACAGCACGAAACGGTGAGTGGATGGATCCGCCACCGCCGACTCGAACAGTGTCGCAAAGATTTATCGAATCCTGCTTTCGCCGACCGCACGGTCGGGGCGATCGGATCAGCCTGGGGATTCCCTGGCGCTGCCAGCTTCTCGCGTGCATTTCGCCAGGAGTTCGGCCTGACGCCGAGCGATTTCCGTACACGGCGGAACTCGGCTGACGACCTATGGTCGTAGCCGAGTCCCAGCTCCGTACTACAGCACGATGGTGATGACCTTCTCCTCTGTGTTGGCGAGAATTCCTGCGTAGCCGAGTTCACGGCCGACACCGGATGTCTTCATCCCCCCCCCCCACGGCAGAGCGGGATCAATGGCTGCCCACCCGTTGACCCAAACTGCGCCGGCCCGAATTTCGCCCGCGACGCGGTGCGCGGTCGAGACGTTCGACGTCCAGATGGACGCAGCGAGTCCGTATGGCGTTGCGTTGGCAATCTCGATCGCCTCCGCCTCGGTGTCGAAGGGGATCACGACGCCGACTGGGCCGAAGATTTCTTCTTGGGCGATCTTCATGCTGTTGTCGACGCCGGCGAAGATCGTCGGTCGAACAAAGAATCCCTCTGACTGTCCGGAGTCTCCCCCGGCGACGAGGCGGGCCCCCTCAGCTTTGCCCTCCTCGATGTAGCCGAGCACCGAGTCCTGCTGCTTCTTGTTGATGAGCGACCCGATCGACGTCGCCGGATCGAACGGGTCACCGAGTACCTGAGCGGATGCCGCGCCGGCCAGCCCTTCCACGACCCGATCGTAGATCGACCGATGCACCAGGATCCTCGTGCCGGCAGCGCAGACCTCACCTTGGTTGAAGAACAGCCCCATGGCTGAGCCGCCGATGGCCGCCTCGACGTTCGCATCGGCGAAAATGATCTGCGGCGACTTGCCCCCGAGCTCGAGCACGACGCGCTTGAAGGTCTGCGCCGCGGTGGCACCGATTCTGCGTCCGACCTCAGGGCTGCCCGTAAAACTGATCTTGTCGACATCCGGGTGCTCGACCAGGGCCTGACCGGCCGTGGCACCGAGCCCCGGCACGACGTTGACCACACCGTCGGGCACGCCGGCCTCGGTGATCAGGGTCGCGAGGTGCAGGATCGACAGAGGGGCATCTTCGGCGGGCTTCACGACCAGCGTGTTGCCGGCGGCGAGGGCCGGCGCGATCTTCCAGGCGGCGATCATCAGCGGAGTGTTCCAGGGAACGATGGCACCGATGACGCCGATTGGCTCGCGCACGGTGTACGACAACGTCGGCTGCCCCATTGCCCCGGCGGTCGGGATGGTTTGGCCCTGGATCTTGTCTGCCCACCCGGCGAAGTGTCGGAAGGTCGCTGCCGCATTCGGGATGTCGAGCATTCCGGGCTGGGCAACGGGCTTGCCGATATCGAGGGCCTCGAGACGGGCGAGGTATTCACCGTCGCGCTCGATGAGGTCCGCGATCTTGTTCAAGAGCTTGCCGCGCTGAACGCCCGGCGTCTTCTTCCACACTCCGTTGAGGGCTGCGCGAGCAGCCTTGACCGCATCGTCGATATCCGCGCCCGTGCCGCTCGCGATTTCGGCAAGCGGCTGGCCGGTGGCCGGGTTGAGGTCCGTGAAGGTTTCGCTTCCCGGGCGCCACGTCCCTCCAATGAGCATCCCGGTGGTGAAGACCGGCTCATTCGTGCTGTCGTGCGGGGTCGCGGTGGGGGTCTCAATTGTCATGTTGTTCTTCTCCTGTGCTCGTGGCTCAGCGTGAGGTTGTGGCGAGGGCGGGTTCAGACTTGGTGCTCGCACCCAGCAGGATCTCGGCGAGTTTTTCGCCGATCATGATCGATGCGGCGTTGGTGTTCGCGCTCGGAATACTCGGCATGACTGAGGCATCCGCGACGCGAAGCCGGTCGATACCGAAAACCTTCAGGGTGGGGTCGACGACCGCGAGGTCGTCGGTTCCCATCCGGCAGGTACCGACCTGGTGGTGGTACGTGCCTGCCATGCGACGGCAGTATTCACGGAGCTCATTGCGCGTGGTGACGTCTGGTCCCGGCTTGAACTCCAGTTTGCGGAACGGTGCGAACGCATCCTGCTGACCGATTTCACGGCACAGGATGAGCGCGTCGACCATCGCTTCGAGGTCATAGTCCTCGGAGAAGATATTCGGGTCGGAGATCGCCTGTTCGTTCGGGTCGGCCGAGGCAAGCTTCAGGGTTCCGCGCGATGCGGGGCGCACGATGCCCGGCGCGATGGTGTAGCCGTTCTCAGGGGTCGCCCCCCCGTCAGTCGGGTACGGCAAGTGGAGGAACAGAGGCTGCAGATCTGGCGCCGGCCCGTCCCACTGGCTGCTGCGAGCAAAGAGCTGGCTCTCGAGCAGGTTCGCTTTACCGGGGGCCAGCGGTTCCTTGGACTCGTAGATGTTGCTCACGAGAAGATGGTCGTGGAGATTCTCACCGACACCTGGGAGATCCTTCACCAGAGCAATGCCATGCTCCTTGAGCTCTGACGCCGGACCGATGCCTGACAGCATCAGAATCTTCGGGCTGCCAATGGTGCCGGCGCTGATGATCACTTCGGCTTCGGCGTATGCACGCTGGACCACGCCGGCCACGGCGAACTCGACACCGACAGCGCGGCCATGCTCAATGAGGATGCGGTGGACCAGTGCGCCGGTCGTGACCGTCAGCCGATCGCTATCAAGGATCGGCACGACGAAGCTCTGCCATGCGCTCGCGCGCTTTCCATTCTTTGTAGTCGTGTGGTTGAAGCCGACACCATCGAGCTTGTCCTCGTTGAAATCGTCGGTCTGCTGAATGCCAGTGGCCTTGGCCGCTTCGACGAAGGCCTGCCCGGCAGGGTGACGATCAGCGAGGGGAATGCGCTCAACATGCAGCGGTCCGCCGGCGCCGTGGTACTCGGTGGCGCCGTCCTGGTGATCCTCAGACTTCTTGAAGAGCGGGAAGACATCTTTCCAGCCCCAGCCAGTGGCACCTGCGGCCTCCCACGCGTCGTAGTCGCTTTTGTCACCGCGCATATAGATCATGCCGTTGAGAGAGCTGCTGCCACCCAGGACCTTGCCACGTGGCCAATAGAGCACGCGATCCGCGGCGTGCGACTGCGGCGCGGTCATCACAGCCCAGTCGTCTTCGGACATGAGGAGACCTGGCCAGCCCTGGGGACTGTGGATGTTGGGATTGGTGTCCACCTGGCCGGCTTCGATCACGTGCACTGAATGCCCTGCGTCGATGAGACGCCGCGTAATTGCACTTCCCGCGGAGCCCGCACCAACGACGACATAGTCCGATTTGTGGTTTTGCATCTCTGTTCCTCCTTGAACCGATTCGACTGCGACACGACTAACTCATTCGCTCGCACCACCGCCACCAGCTTCTGCTACCGAGCCACCATCGAATGAGCATCACGCGCACACCCCTGTGCACGATCGGCACGATGATCTCTGGCCTCATCCAGCACAGGGCTGTTTCAGCCCATCCATCATGGTGAGTTCGGATCCTTCTCCGGGTAGAGCTGCCTGGATCGGACAGTCACCGATGGCATGGCCGACGGGCGGGGTTCTAGCCATCGTCGAGACGGACGACCGTTTAGTCCTCTTGGGCCGCGTCCTGCCATTTCGCCACAGGCCAGCTACCCGAGCGGCATTCGGTGAATCGGATCGTCTACCGCGTCCGGAAGAGCTTCGAACGACCAAACCGGTTGAGCGACCAGTGCCGGTCATCGAGAAACCTTGGCAAGGTACTCGGCCGCGCGGCCCGCGCCATCGCAACGAAGTCGGTGAGGCAGGCATCGAGCGCCTGCTAAGCGGGGACATGAAACGTGTACGGGATACCCAACTCGTCAAGAAGGTCGAGCACCGGCTCGCTCGCTCCCATCGTGTTCGAGCTAGAACTGGCGAAGAAGTCCCAGTGAGCACCTTTGATATCGCCCTTCTGCACCAGGTAAGCATCTGACCTGATCTGTCTCTCGATCGACGGGCTCAAATTGACACGACCCAATTTTGACTCGTGAGCCACTTCGTTAGCCACGACATCGAACCTCCGAACAACGGCATTGCAGACCTCAATGCAGTCTTTCGTGGAATGTCCGACCTGCGTGTACTTACCGCCATCCTTCACTCCATGCGTGCTGGCCAGGTATGCTTCTGCCTTCTTAGGCGTGGCGAAGAACCGAGCGCGGCCAGCGGCTTTGACGTGACCGGGGCGCTTCATGGCCTCAGCGAGACTCTCGGGGCTGACCCTGCCCCCCTGAAGCCGGAGAAGCGACTTATCGCTGAAGCCGGAGGCCTGGAGGTCCGGCCAGCTCTTCGTGGTCTGCGCGAGGGTCGCCACCTTGACATGGTCCGGAACCCACTTGAGGGCCACGATGGCAGCACCGACAGCGGGGGCAAGCTCGGGGTGACGTAGGACGAATTTCGCAGTCTTGGCGGGGATAGCGACCGCGTCGCCAGCGACCGGTACCAAGCCGACGACGCTAAAACCCGCGCCGACCCAGTCGGCGTGGATGCTCGACCCGACGGCATCGCGTAGGTCGGCAACCCCGCCGACCACCGTGCCGACTCCGGGAATGACGCTGGCGCTTCCGGAGGCAAGGTTGCCGGCAAACCAGGCGAGAGAATCACCCGGCCTGATCTCGCCGTAGACCGCTCCCTGAGCGAAGTCCCGCGCATAGGTCGATGGCTCGACCGGTTCATCAAACCATAATGGGTCGAGTCCCTGGCTCTCCTGGTTGTCGACCTCGTACCCGTCCTCGAAACCGTCGCCGTCGGTGTCAGCGACATCCGGAGCGGTGCCGAAATGCACGACCTCGCGGCCGTCCTCGAGCTCATCGCCGTCGCTGTCGCGATCGAACGCGTCTAGGGAGAGATCGGCCTCAGCGGTGTCAGACAGTCCGTCCTCGTCAGTATCGGGTATCAGCGGGCTCGAGAAAGCCCCGAATTCGATGCCCTTGCCGGGGTCATAGATCGCCGGGCCCGCTTCGTCCCCGTCGGTGAGTCCGTCGTCGTCAGTGTCGGGATCCATCGGATCGGTTCGGTAGACCGCACCCTTCGTGCTCAGCCAGCCGCTCGTCTCATGCTTGTCGTGGAGATCGTCGTCGTCGGAGTCGACCTTGGTGGGGTTGGAAATTCCCGCGTAGATCGTGCTCTCGTCGATGTCTGAGACCACCTGACCGGCCTCGTCTCCGTCAGTGAGTCCGTCGCCGTCCGTATCGGCCGCAAGAGGATCCGTGGTGAACGTGCTGCCACCGAGCGTGCCCCAGCCGAACACCTCGACGCGATTCGTCAACCCGTCGTGGTCGGAGTCCGCCTGGCCGGTGACGTAGCCAAGGCCGATGACAATGAGGACCACCACCAATGCGCCAGCGAGTGCCTCCAGGGACCAGCGGCGGCTCCTTGCAGCTTTGGTGACGGGCTCCCGCGATGCGACGTCCCTCTGGGCCGGCACGTCAGGTTTACTCACGCTTGGATTCCGGTCTGCGTGTGACCGTCGACCGAACCAGTCTCGGCTAGCTCGCCGAAGGAGTGCGCGCGGACAGTCCGGTCGCGATCAGCTCGTCGATCGCTTTCAGGAACCGTGGAGAAGTCCGTCCATTGGTCGCCGAGCACACCACCGATAGCGTCAGAAGCCGCTCTCATCAGTCCCATCAGAACAGCCCCCGGTCTGTATAGCCAGCAGCCAGCAGCGTGCCGCTGTCATTCAGGGTAGTGGCCCGAGGAGAGAAAACCGCACGGGGGTCGCTGCAGCCGCCGAACGGTGCAGCCAAGATCCGGCGATCAGCCCGGTCAAGGCCTCGCGCACGGGGCGTCCCGGCGGGCGCTTGTACGCCCGGATCGCAGTCACGAGTACTCCCCTGTGTCCCTTGGGGAGGAGATTTCAGGGCCGCAAGGAGTTCCGAGTGGACTCGCTAGTCTTGACTTGAAGTCTTGGGTATTCAGCTCTGAATGCCGAAGGGCGGCGCGGACTGGGGGCTCCTTTGTCGAACGAACCGATTCTGCTGTTCTTACATGGGTTGGGGACGGCGATCAAGACGACAATTGGAAGATCGCTGTGGCAGAGGCACTGACCCGTCTGGGATACCCCGATCTGAACACAGTGCGAGTGATCGCGCCCAAGTACGCGCACGCACTCAAGGGCTGGGACGACAAAGTCCCGCTGCCGGGTGTGACGATCAAGCAGCCTCCCCGCGATGCGGCCAGGCAGAACCGCCGGGACTTCGAGCGCCGTATGGGCGCCGTCGAGTTCAGACTCGGACGTCATGATCGCGGCGATGGCCAGCTAGGTAGAGACACTATTATCGGTGTCGCCGTCGGACTGCCTTTCTTCAAGCAGGCGCACAACTACCTCCACAACCCTGAGATTCGCGCGCAAGTCCTGCACCGTATCCTCACGAAGCTGCCCGAGTCAGGGCGGCTTGTGATCGTGGGCCATAGCCTCGGCTCCGTGATCGCCGCCGACCTCGTGCGTCGCTTGCCGGTTGGGCTCACGGTTGCCGGCATGGTGACCATTGGGAGCCCGTTGGCGAACGGAAGCTTCGATGTGGACAAGCTGCGGGAGACGCTCAAAGAACCGCCGACGAACCTGGCATGGTGGGTGAACTTCTGGAACGCTCCTGATCTCGTGGCCGCCCACCGTGGTGCGTCATCCGTCTTCCCGTGGATGGTCGATTTTCGGATTGACACGAAGAAGGTGGGAATTCAGGCCCACGCCGCGGTGGAGTACCTCTCCGACGAGGCGGTGGCGACGGCCATTGGCTTCGCGCTGTTCGGGTCCAGGTCAAAGGAGCTTGCGGGCATCGACAAGGGTCTCGACATCCCCGTGGACGCCATAGAACGTATGGCTCTGGTCGCGCTGCGGTACGCCCACCTCCTGAAGATGAGATTGGAGGGTGACCAACAGGATCGTTTCGCCGGTGCGCTGCGACACGTACAAGCAGCCGTCGTCGACGACATCCGACGACGGAACGACAGCGAGGACAGGCATCGCCGAGGAATGCCGTCGGCGATTGCACGCCTCGCCTTCGACCTGTCCGATCCGCACGCGACTGTGCCCGAACCACTCCCGTGCAGCCATATCCCCAAGGACGAGGCCGTCGTCCTGTTGACGATCCTCGCAGCAGAGAACGTCATCCGACCGTTTGAGATCTCCATCTCGAAAGACAAGTGGCAGGATGCCATGAAGGATCTTACCGCCGAAATGGGATTGGGAAGCCAGTACGGCGCCGATGTCTTCGCGGCCGCCAAACGCGCTCAAGAGGCACTGAGCGGCGGAGTCAACTGGATGAAGTGGGGTGCACTGGGTGCCAGCGCGGCGCTGATTGTCCTGGCGACCGGCGGCCTGGCCCTCGCGGCTGGCGCCGGTCTGGCCGGAGCCGCAGCGATCACCAGCGCGCTGGCGGCCTTCGGGCCGGGCGGGATGATGGGAGGCCTCCTGACGGCTGGCACCCTCCTCACTGCGGGTGGCAGCGGCCTCGCATTCGGTCTGGCGAGCGCCGGAACCACCGCGGCAACCCTCGAAGCGGTTGTCGAACGCCAGCTGGCGGCGGCAATTCTGCGGAAACTTCATGACCTCGAGCAGGATCCGGCTGCCTGGAGAATTCTGGCCGAAACCGAGATTGAGGTCAGGCGTGAATATGAGCGGCTCGACGAGTTCTCGGACGAATCGTCACCGGGACTCAAAGAGCTGAAGCGGAAGATCGAAACCATCGAGCGCGCGCTGAAGCATCTGAAAGACAACGGCCTCGAGCCAGACACCACCCCCAGCGTTCCCGACCAGACGGAATGAAGCGGCGAGCAGGCTCAGTACGGCGAAGCCAGGCCCGGCCGAGACGACCCGCTACCCCGCAGTGCACCGGCGAGCCCGCTCGAACGCTCTCCCGGTGAGTATGGGTGGGATTCTGCACGTCCGATAATGCCCGGTTATGTCAGCAGGTCCGAAACCCGCCAGTCCCCCGGTCCGGCCGGGGTTGAAGGTCTGCGGGCGAGGTCGGCTGGCGATCGCGGACAACCGGTCAGACCGACAGCGCGGACGGCGGCGGACGGCGGCGGCCGACCGGTCACGCGGCCGGGAACGACGACGCGAGGGTGCGATGAATCTCCCCGGCCCGCTGGTCGTTCAGGGGCCCAGGTTTCTCGACGAGCTCGAGTGCTTTCCTGGGCCAGAGGACGTGGACGCCGCCGGTCGTGAAGGCGCCGCCGATCAGGGGCCAGTCGGCGTCCACGAAGCAGAGCACCCCGTGCACCGGGATCTCCACCAGGCCGGGGTCGTCGAGGGCAGCTCTGACCAGGGCGACCTGCTTGCGCGCGCCGGCGATCAGCGTGGTGCGGTCGCGCGATCCCACCATCAGGGTCTCGGTCCGCGGCCGAAACAAACCTCCGTCGACGCGCAGACTGGGGCGGCCTGTGTACTTCTTGGCGTCGATGACGAAAACCCCAGTGGGGCAGACGACGATGTGATCGATGTTGGCTCGGGTCCCGGGGATGCGCCGGTCGTGCAGAACGTGAACGCCAGGCCCGGCGATCCGGTCGAGACGCTGACCCAGGACTTCCTCCCCGCGCGCTCCGATCGCCCACGCCCGCGTGCTGTGCGGCTCATCACTCACGGCCAGGATGAGAGCACCCAAATACGGGTGGGCTTCCCGGATCCGAGTCTCCCGTTTGTCCTTACGTCGCTCATATTCCCGTTTGGCCGACGCGCCGGCCTTTCCCGCGAAGATCTCGACGGGCTCTGGCGAGGGTGCCACGGCGCCGAGCCTCGAGGCGTCACCGGGCTCAGCATCGGTCGGGGCAGCGGACTCAGACACGGCCGCTGGTAAATCCGGCTGGCACTGCGCGCAGGTCACGGTCTTGGTTTCTCGCTCGTACACCGCCATCGTGCCCGCGGCGATCTCAACGGCGCAGAGTCGGCACTGCCCGGGATACCGAAGTCTCATTCTCTTCGGCGTCAACGCCGCGTCCCCGGTCACGATAGACACACTACGGCAGGCGCTACGGCGACTGCGTCGCAGTCTTGATGGAGAGCTGCGCCGGGGTAGGACGATTCCCCTGGCGACCCAGGTTGCCTGGGGGCACGTTCGCAAGTCACCACAACCTCAATGGCGGTTACGATCTCCACGGCCACACACCGGCAAAACCCTCAGCGGCAGAAGAGCCCTGACGGCTGGACTCGGTCAACTAGAGTTTCGAGCATGAATGAGGCACCAGTGATCGACACGGCTTTTGACGTCCGGTCGGATGCTAGCGGACGAGACCCCGACCAGTACAGTCCGACATTGCGGCGTTATCACCAGTTCCTCTGGAGCAAACCGCTGCCCGGTGGTGCACCCTTCACCTTGGACGCGTCCACCCCGGGGGCCTACCTTCATCATCGCTCCGATCTCGGGGAGTTCTCCCTGGCGAGCGACACGATCATCCATACGTTCTCGTCATGGATTCGAATGGCGGACATCATCGCTCAAGTGGACGTTGAGGACCGAGCGGCCTTCCATCGCATCGGTCGCACGATCGGCGGGACGATTCTTTTCCCCGGTAATCGGGTCGAGGGCAAGCCAACGATCAACGGCGCGCGCGGCATGCATCCACGGATCCGCGATCGATTCGACCTCACGCTCGAATGCATCCGCCGCCACTACCAAAGTGCACCCAGCCCGCTCGAAGACACGCTCCTCCGCTACGCCGACTTCTTCGGGCTGTTCGAGGATTTCCGGGGTTACGTGGACTTCTTCCTCCTTCAAGACCTGGTCCGCCCTGACTATTCGGCTGTCGAATTCTTCACCCCGTTCGAGAACTTCACCACTTCTGCGCTGCCGAGGAGTCTCACGGGCTACGAGCAATATCGCACGGAGACCGTCGGATTCGTCCAGGCGAGAAACGGGCGGATCGCGGGCATCGAAGTGCTGGAAGGCACGTGAGGCTTGACCGAAGGGGTTTCATTCAGGATTCCACTCGTAGCGGTCCTAGATCTAAACGGAGACTCCTCGGCCCATAGCAAACCCGCCGATGGTGCTCTCATACAGCAGATCCTGCAACTTGAACAGGTTGCGGATCGGTCCGGGACTCACCCTCCTCGATCGTCGCTGACGACTTCGTTCGAACGCTAGGGTCAGAATCGTGAGCATGGCCTTGAACATCGACGTCACATTCGACTTCCGCTTCGACGCAGGTGGACGAGATCCTGATAGGTGCAGTCCGACCCTGAGGCAGTACCACCAGCTCCTCTGGAGCAAGCCGTTGCCTAACGGTGCACTCTTCGATCTGAGGGCCGCGACGCCAGGTAGCTATTTGCATCACAAGTCGGAGGTCGGAGAGTTCTCTCTGTCGAGTGATTCAGTAATACCGACATACGAGTACTGGAAGACTCCCCCGACGTATTTTGCGCAGGTTCCGGTGGCCGAGCAAGAGGAGTTCGTCCGAATCAGCTACACGATCGGCGGCATGATGGTCTTTCCAAGCAATCCGATCGATGGAAAATGGACGATCAACCAAGCGCGTGGCACGAACAGGACCACGATCGGAGACAGGTTTGATCTCACGCTTGAGTGCATCCGTCGGCACTACCAGGTCACGTCCCGCTGAGTGGTGGAGTTTCTCGACACCGTGCGGGTCAGTTGATTTGATTATGCAGCAATGAGCTCGGGAATGGGAATCACCCCCGTCAGCGTGCCGGCGTCGGGGGTGGTGAGGGCGGTGTTGAAGGCTTCCAGCTGCCGCATGGAGTCTTCGGAGAGGTAGCGGCGGGCGCCGGCTTCCCATTCGTCGTGTTGCTCGACGAGGACGGCTCCTGCGAGGCGGAGGAGGGCCGCGGGGTTGGGGAACACGCCCACGACATCGGTGCGGCGTTTGATCTCTTTGTTGAGACGTTCGATCGGGTTCGTCGACCAGATCTGCCGCCAGTGTTTGGGCGGGAATCCGCAGAACGCGAGGATGTCGGCGCGCGCGTCGTGGAGCATCTTGGCAACCTTGGGGTGGGTGCGCTCGAGCATCCGGGCGACCTCGTCGAACTGGGCCTGGACGTGCTTCGCGTCGGGTTGGGCGAAGATGGTGCGGATGACGGCGGCGACCATGTCCTGGCTGGCCCGCGGGACGATCGAAAGCACATTTCTCATGAAATGCACCCGGCAGCGTTGCCAGGCCGCGCCCTGGAAGACGGTGCTGATGGCTTTCTTCAGGCCGGTGTGGGCGTCGGAGATGACGAGCTTGACACCGTCCAGGCCGCGGGCTTTCAACGAGCGCAGGAACTCGGTCCAGAAGACCTCGTTTTCGCTGTCGCCGACATCGAAGCCGAGGACCTCGCGGCGACCGTCGGCGGCAACACCGATAGCCACGACCATGGCTTGGGAGATGACGCGGTGGTTGACGCGGGCCTTGCAATACGTCGCGTCGAGGAACACGTAGGGGTAGCCGGTCTCGCCGAGGTCACGGTCGCGGAAGGTGGCGACTTCCCCGTCCAGATCCGCGCAAATCCGGGACACTTCCGACTTGGAGATGCCGGTATCCGCGCCGAGGGCCTTGACCAGGTCATCGACCTTCCGGGTTGACACGCCGTGGAGGTAAGCCTCCATAACGATGGCAAACAGGGCCTGATCCACCCGACGGCGCCGCTCGAGGAGGGCGGGGAAGAACGACCCCTGGCGCAGCTTGGGGATCTTCAGGTTAAGGTCCCCGGCTGTCGTCGTGAGGACGCGGGGGCGGGTCCCGTTGCGCTGGGTGGTGCGCTCATCGGAGCGTTCGAACCGGTCGGCGCCAATGTGGGCGGTGGCCTCGGCGTTGATGAGTTCTTGGTAGAGCGTTTCGGTCACCATTCGGATTCGATCGGTGACGCTGGTGAGCTTGAGTTCCGAGAGGAGCGCGAGCAGGGCAGACTGGTCTAGAGCCATCGTGTGATGTGTCTTTCTGTGAGGAACTTTGAACGGTTCTCACTGACCATCGCACGGTGGTTTCCTACGTTGTTAATCCAACGATCGAAACCCGGGAACTACACCACTCGAGGGGACGCAACCTGGGCGCTTTCGTCCGTCATGAGAGACCTTCGCCGGCACCCCACGAACCCGATCCTTGAGCACGCATGGAACCAATACGGCTACATCGACGCGCGTGGCCCTGAGGTCGCTCCGGCACCGGTCGAGCAGCGCTGATACTAGATGTTCACTGGCTGGCTTTGGACGCCAGAGCAATCCCTTGTGCTCGAAGCCCTGAACGTCTGCGGCGATGACATTCGTGGCCATACCCCTACCCTCGACCCGCGGTCTGCCGAAGCCCCCCAGTCCCCCAGTCCCCCAGTCCCCCAGTCCCCCAGCTATTAGGCCATCATGCCGGAAGTCGCTTCAGTTCCTGCCATCGCATCGACGCTGATTCAACTAACCATGACGGGAGACGGGGTCTACCCGGTCCGCGTCCGACATCGCCGCGAAAGAGGATGGCGGCGGCGTTCTCCCTCGACTAGCTCCGGAAAAACAATACGATCGGGACGGCCACGATCAAGACCTAGCTCCGGCCATGCTCCAGACTCAGAAGTCCACGTCTGAGACTCACAAATGCGCAGACAAGTGGCGACAGAGCCCCTCAATATCAGGATAGATCGAGGAGTCCGCGTAGCCGAAGAGGTTGTGAAGACGGTCTCGAATATCAAGCTTGCCCTTGCTCGTAATCGTGATGGTGAATGTCGAGGCCATGTTCCGGGTAGTGCTGGCATTTTCTTCGTCGGGCTTAACTAGCTTCATGTAGATGGATCCGGCTGCAAGGAGATCAGCCATCCGCCAATTGTCGTTCTTCCTGCCCGTGTTCTTTTTCCTGAAACTTGATTGGATTGTCATACCGCTAATGGGAACGCCATCGATGACGAACACGGCATTCTGAGCGAGCATTCGGCTGTCATAGGCCGGGGGACCCAAAACCGCCGAAGCGACCCATTGCCCCAATTATTTACATTTCGAAGTTCCTTTGAATTCCAGGCGTGCCAAGGGAGATTGTTCCCACCCCACACTTCGTCAAGTAGTATCTGAGGTTCTGCGGCAGCTCGGTTCGGCCCATGCGTCGCAAGGGCGAAAAGCCGCCCCTCCACGCCGTCATTTGCAACCTCTGCCGTTGCAAACCAGGCCGCGATATATGGGTTGAAACTGAAATCGATCAATCGGGTCGGACCGCCATGGTGGTGTATTCGCGCCAGAATCTCGAGCGACCTTTGCGAATCGAAGCGCCACTCCCTGCGGGCGATGTCCAACGTCCTGGCCTCCGCTTGAACCATCGCGTCCTCATCTGGAAATCTCTGCAGGTCTGTGTACATGGACTCCGTTGGAGTTTCGCGAATGAGATTCGTCCCCTGGCGCTCGGCCAGGGTCCTGAATAGGGAACTATGGAGCCCCCAAGCAGAGTTCTCTTGACCACGCCACAGAAGCTTGCCCCGGTGATTAGCCTGAATTCGATCCACGGTCCGAGTTAGTTCGTCAAAAGAGCCGACGGAAACGTCCGACTCAGAAAAATAGGAACTCGGAGATTCAAATTCTCTGGAATGTCGCCACGAAGCGGGCTGGTTACTTTTCCCCATGCTTTGCACCTTCCCCACGAAGCTGACTCGATAAGGCCAATTCGGCCTTGTCCGGCCGAATGCAATCTCCACCCTACTGGCCCGTTGCTGAAACATGCCGCTGAACAGGGATAAAGAGTGGGCTGCTGTTAAGCTGCGTTGCCGGTGCGTGCAGGAGTTGAAGGAAACGAGCACTCATGACGGGGGGCAACTGGCGTCAGACCCTTGGGGCGCTTCCAGGTCGTCATCCAGCTGTCCGTTGCCCAAGATATTCGCGCTGCTGACTCTGCGCGCCCGTCCGGCGCGTGGGCCACGCCGCCGCCGTACAGCCGGATCCCCTCACGGCCCGACCAAATCCGAATGCCAACGACCTATCGGCCCATTTCGGTCACTCGGTCACTCGGTCACTCGGTTGCAGCGGCCGTGGCAAGGTACGTATCATCGTTGCCACCCTCGGCCTTGACCGCGCCGTAGGCATACACCTGCTTCGGCCTCAGAGCACCGTATTTCCAGCCGTCGGCATCCAGATGCGCGATGTGGTCGAACTGCTTCCACACCTTGTTTGCCGGGGCTAAAACCCGGCGTTCTCCGAGCATTCCTGTAACAAGCACCCATCCTTCGTCGGCGAGCCTGGACACGAGCCAAACCTCGTCGACGACGAGCACTGAACCACGCGTCGTGCCCACATCAAACCTGACGTTCGCCGCTATGTGCTGCCGGCCGTCGTACCAGTCTGCGGTGTCGGGGTGGCGGTGCACGGTCTTTGTGTCGAGCAGTGCCGCCGACGGGATGGTGACGCTGACCGTTTCCTCGATCGAGCAGTCGGCGGTGCTGGCCTCCCAAAGGTATCCGACGGAGGCGGGCAGAACGAGAACGTCGTCGATCCCGGAGTTGTCGTCGGGCGCCCTGTGGCCGATCGGCTCCGCGATCTCCGGCCCGAATCGCGCGGCGGGCTCTCCTGTGTCTTCGGCGTCGACGTTGCGCCACGACGGCGACCATCCGTGTTCCCCGAGGTAGCTGGAAGTGCGGTCCCCTCCTTCCGGCATCCACCGGCCCATCAGCGTCTGGGCTTCCAGTGCCTTCACCAACGTCGCGGTGTTTCCTGCTTTGACCAGCCAACCGTAGATGTGCGTCCATTCCTCTGCCCGGCCGTCATCCCAGGAGTTCGTGGTCGACGGACCCGAGTGGGTCACCTGTTCGGACAGCACGACCCATCTACGGCCGTCCGGGGACTGGCGAATGAGCCGTTCATCCAGGGACGGCAAGTCGATGTCGGACAGAACCCACGCGTCGGCACCCGCGAGTTCAGGGAGCGAGCGGGGTTTGATATCCCACACGGTCGCTGGAGCATCAGTGAACGTCGAGCCGTTGGCCCGGGCCGGCAGTCCCAAGGTCGCCCATTCACCGTCATCCGATTCGTAGTAACTCGGCGGCTCAAAGTAAGCAGGGGGAAGGCTCGGATCGATGTCTCGCATGCCGAGTTGCCAGGCGCCAGCGTAGTCGTCGGAGGTCGCGCCGTTGCCCTCGCTGTACCTGTGGTTATCGAGTAGTTTCGCGACTAGGCGGAACAACGCCATCCACTGGTACTTCTTGCCGATGCGCTCAGCCTTGTGTCCTTGCCTGCCGTCCCACTCGCGGATGAGACGCGATTCGAGCTCCACGAACCGCTCCGGGGTCCAGCCGAGCCTGACCACTTCCTGGAAGACCCAGCGCCGCGCCCACTCACCGGAGACCGTCTGCGGTGCGGGTTCGAGGGGGGACGAGCCCCCGAGCTGCAGCCCAGCCGACCCCCCGTAGAGGGCTGCAATAATTTCCTGGTACTGCAGCCTTTCGGCATTCCGTAAGGCGTCGGCACCCGTGCCGTCGGAGGCCGCCGGGCTCTCGATTCCCTCGCGAACGTGGTCGACCTGATTATCCACGACCGGCACTGTAGAGGCACGGCTTGAGCGTCTAATGTGGCGGACGGCCGACTCGATCTCATAGATTCCGAAGTCCCCGTGGGAGAAGATCGAGTAGAAGATGCTGGCCCATGATCGTGACCGTTCCTTGCTATCTCGATCGAAGCGTTGCTCCAGAGCCTCCTTAGTCGGCGGGTTCTGCGGACGCGTCGCCGAGTACGGCGGCTGAATACTGGACTCGAAGTCCGGAAGCAAATCAGAAGCGAGATCGACGATCCCTTGTGCCGCGTCGCGGGCAAGTACGTCCGGGTACTGGCGGTTCACTGTGGAGCCGCTGCCGAGAACGTGGTCCCGCATGAAGTCGGCCACCGTCCGCATCGTGACCAGGTCGGCTCTCCCCACGCGCATCGCCCATCCGTAGGCGACCGTGATGAGCCGTTGCGTTACGTATGCGTCGTCGATTTTCCGCACGTCGTCGAGGACGAATCGCTGCAGCAACCCCACGAGCACCGAACCGTGTCCCAAAAGCAGCTGGACGAGGGCCTTCGTGGTCCGATCGCGGACGAAACGATTGCTCGAGGTGAGCAGCCAAACGAGGGTCGTCGCTGCGAGTCGGACCACCTCCGTGTCTGCACCGCCGTTCCGTGTGGTCCCCGACCAACCGGGCTTCAGCCACGGCGGCGTTTCCGTCTGTTCCGCCCACCTGATGAGGCGGAGCAGCGGGGAGGTGTCGTCGGCGAGGACGTGCCAAGTGCATGCGATCCAAAATTCGTCCCGCTGCACCCTGCCGAGATTGAGGAGTTTGGTGTGCAGGCGGTCGGCGTTGAGGAGGTGCCCGGGTTCGGCCGTGACGGCGACGGCGCTGTCCCAGAGGTTCGGTTGCGATTGGCGACTTTGGCCGAGGTTGGCGAGATCCGCGGTTCGGGCGGTCACGCTCGAGGGGCGTCGATGTGGGATCGTTTCGACCGTCATAGCCAGCAGATCCCGGAGATCCTCGTGTCCGGCCCACGATTGGGCAGCGAGGCACTCGTCGTACGTCGCGGAAGCATCCACGAAAAGACCGTCGAGGAGCTCATGGCCGGTGGCCTCCGGGTAGAGGACGACGAGCGCCAGTCGGAGGTTCTGGGCCGCCCCCGCGTACCACGCGCGCAGGCCGCTAGCCACGCCCAGCAGCACCTCGCCGTCGCGGACCGCGTCGATCTCAGCACCATGCAGTGCGAGCGCTGCGGAAGCGATCCGGTAATCGCCGAGCGCCTGGTAGGCGAACTGGACTGCCGACCGCTGTTGGTGGTCGACGAACAGCACCGCTTCGCCGATTACACCTTCAGACATCAATTTCTTGAACAGAGTATCCGGCCATTCCGTCCGCTCAGGCACGAAGGAAGTGAACAGGTCGCTTGCCTCGACATAGCCGAGTTTGGAGTTCCCGGTGCCGGATAGACGGGCTTCGAAAGCTCGCAGGGCTTCTTCGACACGGTGCTGACCCGGGTCCAGTCGGAGGGCCTTGTTGATCCGCTCCACACGCGACTCCACGAACCGGTCGAAAACCGCCGACCGATGCTTGTCGTACGCCGCAGGCTGCTGACCCACCTCGGCGAAACCGCCGGCATACAGCTTCACGAACAACGGGTTGCTGAAGTCCGGCTGCAAGAGCGGCGCCTTCGGCCAAGCGTTCGGCACCGACTTGAAGTATGCCTCCAGAGCTTCCAGTTCGCGCCCGAGGAAACCCGGGTGCCTCCGCTCCACGACGCCCAACGCCTGGCGTTTCGGCGGAGGCGGAAGAACGAGCGTTGTGAAATCCGTTCGGCAGGAGACGACGAGCGCGAGGTCCGGGTATTCGGCAAGGGCGGACACGAGACCCACGAACTCGGAGGGCCACCGGTCGAACGATGCAGACTCGTTCAACGCGTCAATCGAAATCAGGAGGCGGCTCGACGTGGTCTGCGCAGCGGCGGAAAGCGCTTCGAGGAACGTGTGGTGCGCCATCGAACCCAGGCCCAGACGCTCGGCGATCTGGGTGAGGATGTCGCGGCTCGCGTCAAGGACTTCGCCGAGGATGCAGATCGCGAGGCCGCCGTCCGCCATGGCCCGCCGGCTGGAGTCCACGAGCAAATGTGTCTTGCCCTGACCGGCCTCTCCGGTAATCAGGAGGCTGCCGCTGTGGGCGGCGGCCGCAGCCGTGGAGCGATTGAGTCGGAGCAGGAGCGAGACTGCCTTCTCGGCGTTGCGGACACTATCCAGGAGAAGGTTCGACCGGTTTGACACCGTCGCTCCCCCGTGCTCGCGCTCGCGCGGTTCCGAGTGCTCGGTGATACGTGGGATCGCATCGCCGAGCACCTGGCTGACGCGGGCAAGCCGTTCGATGTCTGTGATGTCCGACGGGGCGAAGGGTGCCAACAGCCTCGCCCGCACCGTGCCGTCGGACCGGAGCGTGTCGAGCGCGTCGAGGACATCGGCGATCCCGGGCCCGTATGCCGCTCGGGTCCTGCCATCGTTGACCAACGCCAACATCTTTGTCACAGCCTCGTGGGCTGCGACTTTCGTCGCAGTCATGGTCTGGGCGAAGCGCGGGGCGAAGCGCAGGGCTTCGATGTCACGGCCAATGACGAGGTTCACGTTCGAGGCCGGCGTATAGCGCTCGTCAGCGAGTTCCACAGTGTGGGTGAGCTTCGTCTCGAACCACTCGCGCCCCAAATGTTCCCGGTCAAAGAAGTACTTCAGGCGGCCTTCGTTGCCGGGTTCCAGGATTCTGTCGAGGATCCAGCCTGCAGTTTCAAGCCGCACCTCTATGCGGGCACCGTCGGGCAGTCCCTTGCGCCATTTGTTCACGGCGTCGTTCCATTTCGCCCGTGCGCTTTTCACCAACTTGCCGCTGGCGTTCCTATCCGCTGCATCCGGCAGGTCGAATGGCGCGTAGAACGTGAGCGTGCTGACGTTGCGCGCAGCAAGGTTGCCGGCCACGGTGTCGAAGCTGGACTTCGCCGCGGCGATTAGGTCGGCGATATCCCAGACGAACTTGCATTGGAAGCCAAGGACGTCGCCGCCGGGCGACGTGTGGTACCACTCGACGCCACCGTCGGGGTCGCCGGTTTTTGTCGTCTGCCAGCCCCCGGGCGCCCGATCGGCAAGTTGAAAGCAGAGGTTCTCGAACCCGCGGGCCTGGGTTCCGCCCACAGTACGGATGTTGCGCAGTTCAAACGAGCTCGGCACTTTCGGTCCCCGTCAACGTCAGACCGGAATCGTCCGTCCGGCACTGGTACAGGCCGCCGAGCGGAGACGGAGTCGTCAATCTCGTTCACGTAGTCCCTGTAGTCCGAACCTAGCTCACTCAGGCAGGGGTCGACATCATCTTCGATTCACCGGTCCTCTTTCCCACTCTATTGACCCCGCCACCGCATGTGCGGCGGATCGTCGTGAACGCCATCGCGCCAACGGCATAACCACAACGGTGCTACTTCGGCGTCGTCTCCGTATCGCCATTGGCCTTTGATTCCTTGAAATGTCCCAACGCACGAAGGGATAGCGAGCAAGAAATTCATGCGAGCCTTAAGAGGATGAACATGCCACCAGCACGCACTAACCCCACCGCCCTCTCCGATCGAGATTCGGAGGAACGCGCTCAATACGCACTCATTTTTGTTGATTGGGTGCGCAGTCTGATCTCTGGTGGCGCACCAGCGATCACGTCCGCGAAGCAATCTGTTGACCTCGTATTTGGTGGATGCTTCGTCGCAGCAGCCATCGGGCAGTACGCTGCCGACGGACTCATCACAACGGTAGGGGGGTTCTTCGAATCCGTTCAAGCGCGAGTCGACGAGGGCGCTTTGACAGCATCCATGTGTGATCACGACGGCGAACACGACGCACAGCAAAACACTCTGATCCGCGTCCTGATTGCGTCTGTGGCACATATCGCTATGGACCAGCCAACGGCGATCGAGTGCGAGGCAAGTTGCACTGACCCTGCCTACTCGGTCGCCCTCATCGTGAACACATCGCTGCACGATGCATCAGCCCGAACGGGCGTAACGCCCAGTTCCATTTTGGATAGCGTTCACAGCGCAGTCCAGGAGTGCCGACACTGAATCGTCCGGAGTCGGGGAGTCCTGCAGCTCGTCATTAGATTGCCGCCCATGCTGATCCCGCGCTCGACCTCGACCTCGACCACTCGGACTTTCCGCGAGTATGCATTTTCCAGCCCAACGGGGTGCCCCGGTGTGCAGGTTTCCAAGCACGAGGGGCAATGTGGCGGGTCTATCCTTGCCAGCTCATCCATCTCGTGGGGCACGCGCTCCGAATCTTCTCCAGCGGCCGGTATTTGCGGTTCGGTCGATCAAGGGCGACGACGGCCAGTCACGAGCGACTTAACTCGACCCAACGGCGGACGCGTTCGAGCATGCCTTCAGGGTCGATCGCCGTCGAGTAGACCACCATCTCGGCGTAGCCCGCTGCACTGATAGACAGACCTGAAAGCGGCTGCTCGCGTAGCCGCACGACCCGCCAGCCGGCTGCAAGCAGGTCTAGGCTCTTCTTCGTGTCCACGTCTTGCCTGTCCGCGTGCCAGTAGGAACCGTCGTATTCGATTGCTAGGCGGCTACCGTCTGCGAGAGTCACGGCGATGTCGACGGTCCACTGGCGATTCGTGGTGAAGCGCTCGTCGCGGATCGTCTCACCGCTGCGCACGTCGCTCCAGACTGCTTTTGCGGCAGCGCAATGATCGAGTTCCACTCGGGATTTCCCAGCTTCCCGACAGTCTGGACAGCCAGAACCCGCGTTCCGCGACACGAGGGTCGCCTGCCACACATGGGTGGAATTATTCGTGCATATCCATGTCGGCACGTAATCTGACTGCCCGGACGGACGCACGTGCCAGGCCGTCTCGGGGTTCTCTGGAGACCACTCCGCGGCGAGACCGGGACAAACCCATCCGAGCGAGTCCAGGATTGTCTGGCATTCGGGGCAGCGGAGTCGGTAGCGGCGATTTCGGTCGGCAGGCCTTTCGGCCCATTCGGCCCCGCAGTTCAGATCCCGCCACCAAATCAGCCGTTTCGAGTCTTCCCCGACCTTCGCCGGGTCGATGCCATCGTTTCGGGTCGGGTGCCACTGGGAGAACATCTCAGGGGCCGTGACTCTGATGGACCGGGAATCGTCGAACGCAGGGTCGGGGACCTCATCGAATTTTTGGCAGTACGGGCAACCTCCGCGACGGAGATACGTCTCTGCCCTCATCCTCGGGTGGTGGCCGTTCGCGCACGTGAATCGTCGCTGCTCCCAGTCCGCGCCGATTAAGACCGAGTGGGGGTCGGCGGGGTCGTCCCATTCAGCGAGAAGCAGCGGGAATGCGTCGACCGGAGTAACGGCGAGTCGCGCCCGTTCAGCGGCGCGCAGTTTGGCCGTGCGCTCGGCCTCAGCCGGTCCACAGGCTGGGCACTCGGGCCCCGCGACCATGTCGCGAACCCGTGACTTGAACCGGTGCTGGCAACCTGGGCACACGAAGCTGGCTTGTCGAGTCGAGCGAACGGTGACCGTGTTCCACTCAGCTTCGGGGTTTGCGTCGTGGTCCCACCAGTGTTCGACAGCGTAGTTCGAGCCTTTGACAAGATCAGCCTGCGGGTCAGCGCTGCGAGTGGTCTGCCGACTGCGTCGCGGGTTGACGCGGCACGAGCAGCCCCACGCGATGTCTGAGAGCCGCTCTGCGGAGAGACGACCGCATTGGTTGCACTGCACATAGTGCGGGTCGCTGGGGAGCGACGGGGCGGTGAGTGCACCAAGGTACGTGTAGTTGTGCGCCTCGGACGATTGTCGCGCGTCCTCGATTGAAACTGCCTCCGGCTTTGGGAGGTTGATGCGCAACATCCTGCGCGATTCCCCCGCCCAAGCGCGCCAGTAACAGGCTCGGCAGGTGGGCTCTCCGAGACGATTCTTCTCGAGCGTGTACTCCAACCGGTAGTGGGCCTTGACCCCGCACACCGTGCACTCGCATAGCCGGAAGTCCTTCGGCGCCGTAAATGGCCCGAGCGGACGCAACCCGCCCGCAGCGAGGATCGCAGTTAAGTGTTCGTCGCACCACGTTGACTTCGTCCGCGTCTTGAACTTGGCAGGACGATCGCAGTCCACCGCGGAGCATGTCTGTTCAGTCACTATCCCCCCGCCCTTACTCGATCCATTCTCGTCGCCTCGGCCGACATAGCCCGCTGTTCTGTCTCAAATGGCAGCTTCGGCTACGCCAAGGCATCGGTTAGTGGACTGAAAGTTGTCCGCATTCACCGCCCGTTCCTCCGGCTGACACCGTCGCGGGCGATGTATTCCAGTTCGAGGGTCTCCAGGTCGAGGATGGCCTGGCTGGTAGCGGATGCGGAGCCGCCTTCGTCCAGGATCACGACGCGGGTCTGGAATTCGGCGTCGCCGGTCATATACGTGACCAGTTCATCGATGTGCCGGTGGTAATGACCGCCCAGGTAGAGCCGGGGCTGCACCTGCAGGCAGCCGCGGTGAAACATGGCTCGTCCTTCGGCGGAGTACTTGAGGCCGGCTGGGGGCCACCCGTGGTCCGTTGCCGCCAGCCACGCGTCCAGGGTCGGGAGGTGCAGCGGTGCATCATGGCCGATCAGCACGTCGGCATGGCCATGCCCGAGCGCGGTCAGGTCTGCCTCCGTGATTGATTCCTCAGCCCAGACGGAGCGCCCCAAGACACGATGGCCGATGTCGACCGAGTTGGCGCCGCCGAGGGCAGCAAGGGTGGCGCCGCTGGCAAGTACGGTCCTGTAACCACGCGGGATGTGGACGATGTTCGGTCGAATCCAGCGCAGCCCGTCATCGGCGACCGGGAACTTGTAGAGGAGGTCGAAGTCCTCGTGATTGCCGTCAACGAACGCGAGGGTCTGGGCCGTCATCTTGAGTCGCCGGCTCAGCTTGTCAATATCGATACCCCAGTTGCGCCCCGGCCACAGAAACCCGAAATCGCCCAGGACCACCAGATGTTCGATCCCTCGGGCTGACATCGTTCGTGCCACGGTCAGCACGTGTTGCATGTCGCCGTGGGTGTCGCCGAGGAATCCGATGCGACTGGCGGCCGACAGTGCGCCCGGCCCGGCCGCAGTGATCACTGCGGCCTCGCCGTCTTGTCCCGCGCTCGGCGATCACCGAGCGCGAGACACCCGCATCGGGACTGCGGTTCGTGAACAGCCATGTCACCAAATTACGGTGCGGTGTTCCCTTTGGGGTGCACGCCGGGCATCCGTTGTCGACGAGTCGGTCTTTCGGGTATCCCGTTCTCAGCGGAAGTGGCGGAGTCCAGATCCAGTGTTCTGCAGGGCCATGAGCACAGCGAGCTGCGCGGCCCGGCTCTCGGACTGTGTCCCCACCTGCAACTGTCGGAGCTGCCGGCCCAGCCATCGGGCCAGCGCGAACTCCACCTTGTCTACACCGTTGAGGTACGGCAATTTCCCTGTTAGGTCGACGTGTTGGACGCAGTCATCGAAGTTTTCCTGCCAGGCGTGGTCGTGGGGATCCCACTCGAATGCCGGTGAGAGGTCGAGCCGAAGGAGCTGGTATCGGCAGAGTTTGTCTTCGAAGCGGCGCTGGTATCGGGCCCACTCGCCCCGGCGCCGTTCTTCCGCGGGGAGGGTGGCAAGGTTTCGGGTCCGTTCGCGCGGGGTTCGCCCGTTTTCACGCCAGTAGTCTTCGTAGCCATAGAGGGCAGAGACCCAGTTGGCTGGGCGTTTGGCTGCGGTCGGTCGGGAAGCGTTGCGGTGTGCACTGTTCTTGTCGGCTTCCGCGTAGCAGGCCGAGCGTGGGTCCGGATCTGGATCTTTCAGCCAGAGCGCCTCGGCTTTGGCGTACAGGTTCTCTTGGGGATTCGTGCCGTTCATCGGTAGCCCGTCGTGGCCACCGGGGTGGCGGCCTCGACGAGGTCATGCGCGGGGAAGCCCGAAGATGCGTGGTCATTCGCGGACTCACGGAACTTCGTCTATGAATCGGCGGATTGATCCGCGAATTCTTCCTACGGTTGTGGTGCGAGGCGTTCCAATATCGACGGATCCGACAATCTCAGAATTTCTTTTGAAATTCTTTTTCTGCAATTGATCAGGCATTACCTTCAGGCAGGGGGTTGGACGATGACGAATATGGCCGAATTCTTCTCAGGGCCCGAAATCCGCCGCACACATATGTTTTATGACAAACAACCGATTCACCGACAACCTCAACTCCGACACCAACAGCCTCGCCACGCTGCGGGCAACCATGACTGCTGACTCCACCACACCGGACACCACCGATTTCGGCGGCATGAGCGCATCCGAAGTCAACTCCGGTGGCCGCACAGACCATGTCTTCACTTCGCAGCAGGTGGCTCTGGCCCACTCCCGGGTTCTCCAGACCGGAATCCTTGACAAGCTGGATGCGTGGCGAAGCGAAGATGCTCACTTCACCGGTGCCAGCGCACGGCCCGCCCTCATTTCTGACCACGCCATCCTGGTTGGGCTTCTCCTGCTCGCCAGCGAACACGGTCCGCTCCAGATCAGTTCCCTAGCACTGGTTATACAGAACCGACTGACCCCCGAATCCCGCACGCTTCTGCACCTCTCCGAGCCGGCACCTGGTTTCGCAGGTCACGCTCGCGAGGAGAAGCGCTGGTTGGCCCGCACTCACCATGCCTTCCACCGCATGCTCGGCCTGATGGATCCCTTCCCTCAGGAACGGAATACTTCGTCCACCTACACGGAGGTCCAGGCCGTTCTGGATGCGCACGACGCCGACCGCGAGAAGAAGATGAAGATCCGGTTGGACGAGTTCACGGCGGCGTTCCTGCACATGACATTCATGCAGCAGCCGCAGCACATCCGTCTTGCTACCAGTCGCATCGACCTCGCCGTCGACCAGACGTTCATCGCGTCGCCCACCACCCGCGGCTTCTCAAGTAAGACCCTGGCACAGAAGGTTGCGGATGAAATTGGCACCGATCCTCTGCTCCGTCAGCCAGCACCTGTCGACGTGTTCGCCGGATGGTGGTTGGGCACGGCTCACAACGGCAGGAGCGACTCCCGCTGGGGCTGGATGGCCAATATCGCCGTGCGCGTCGACTCGGAACACCCCGGGGAATCCCAATTCCCCAAGCTGGCGATCAGTGCGACCCTCAGCATGCCCAACATCGGGGTGGCCGAAGAAGCCGTTTCGCTGATGCGTTCGGCACTCAGCACCGGCCGCGCACCCGGCATCCTTGATGCCGACAAAGCCTACTTCGCCAGCTCTCCTGTCGAACGTCTCCATGAGCCCACGTTCAACCTCGGGTTCACACGGTCGACCGATTACCGCGTCGAGCGACTCGGCGTACAAGGCGGCCAGTACGGAGCAACCTTCATCGAAGGCAAGGTCTACTGCCCCAGCATGCCCACGACACTCCAAAACGCGTCCAGGGATCACGTCAACGGCGCCATCGACGCAGAGACATATCAACGTCGCATTCAGGCACGCGTTCGCTTCGAGCTTCGTCCCAAGGGCAAGCCCGATGACCAGGGCCGGGTCCGCATGATGTGCCCCGCCGTCGGGTCCAAACCGACCGTCACCTGCCCCCTACGCGAAAGGTCCGCGAGCGACGTCAGCTCGGCCAGTCCTCGCGTCGCCGAGGACGACCTCGCGGAATATCCCGACAAGATCTGCATCCAGCATTCTGTGACCTTTGGCAAACAGGACGGTCTGCGTGAGCGTCAGGCCTTCACGTATGGGAGCCCGGAGTGGGAGGAATTTCATACTCACTCACGGAACTCCGCTGAAAGCCTGAACGCCGGCGTCAAGAGCCCCGCTCTTGAGAGCCTGGACGACGCCTCCCGCCGAAGCGTGCGCGGGTTCGCTGCTGACCAAGTCTTCGTGACGATCTTGCTCACCAACTACAACCTGCGCACAATCACCGCCTTCACACGCGCCAACATTCGCGATCAGGCTTAGAAGACGGCGGGCAGAACGACCACGAACGTTCCGCGCGAAGACCGCCGCGGGTGGGCCAACACGTTCGCCGCATCTGCCCCGGGTGAACGTGTTGTGCACGCGAGGACGGTGCTGCGCTTTGGAGTCGAATCCAAGAAGTCGCTCCTGTGGAATCTCAGGAGCGACTTCCTGTTTGGGACCGGTGACAGCCCAGGGTCTGGACTGTCAGCCCAACAGTCACCACCGGGCCTCGAACTGATTCTTGGCCGCACGCAACACTGCATCCGGTTGCTCGAGATGATCGACGGGACGGTCCTCCGCGTCAAATGCCGTCGTCGGACAGCACAGCCATAGCAACAAATTCTCTTCGGACCAGCCGTTTGCCGCCGCCAGTTCGATGAGCTGCGCCATCACCGGGATGATCTTTCCGCGGGCCCGATCGAATTGGTAACCCGGATACAGGACAGCATTCCGCCGGACGACACCGGCGATCTGATGCGCAGCGCGCCGCCGCGCCGCCAGCTTCCGGTTTGACGGCCTGGCACCCAGGAGCTCGGCGACCCGCCCGCTGGTCAGCAACCCAAACTCTGTCGCGATACTGCGCCACATGTTCTCGGTCGCCTGCAAACTGCGCGCGAGCTGCGGCGAAACCACATCGGGACTCGCCGCCATAGCCCGTCGGAGCCGCCACCCACCGGGCTCGGGAACCCCCGAGGCGTCCTGTTCCCCGGGACGCTCTGATCCGGCCATGATCCACCTCCGCGTCGCTGTTTGCCCCCGCAGCCTAATGCTGAAGCCGCTGAACAGATCCGGCGCCATGCCTTCCACCACGGGGCTGGCCGGGTTTGTCGCTGAGTCGGCTGATTGAAACCCTCAACTTTCGTAGCGTTGAACTTCATCAGGCTGAAGTGGTCCGACAGGTGGACACCCGGTCCGAGAGAAACGGGGTGCGGCATGGTTGACATGGCTGAAGGCGCTGCAGGCGACTGCGGGGCGAGTGGACCGGATTTCCTGTGGGGTATCGAAGGCGGATGCTGGCTCATCACGACGGAGGACTCGACCTATCGGATCGACCTGGACGCCATGACCATCGACAGGTTTCGGTTCCCCGATCCCTCGTCCACCCCCACGGATAATGGGCCCACTCGCCCGCTGAGGGAGATCGTGGAGTGCAGGGTTGGAAAGCTCGGCTACTGGCTCCTAAACCCCGAAGGCCCCGACATTGAGACCGTTGAGTACTACTGGCAACGTTCCAGCACCGTCGTGCGCATTGAAGCTGTGCCCGCTCAGCCGGCAGATCGCCCCGAGTGATGGCCAGCGAGCGCACGGAAGAGCTGACCGGTGCCGAGGGCGGCCGCTGGATTGTGACGACGCTGAGTTCCACGTATCGATTAGATCTGGACGCGATGACGGTCACCCGAATCCCCGGCGAAGGTGCCAGTCGAACCGTGAACGATCGGACGCGGCCGCTCCGTGAGATCGTGCGCTGCGGGGTCGGCGCACGGGGCTACTGGTTGATGAATCCCGAGGATGACGAGTCGGCCTTCGTCGAGAACTACTGGCAGCTGTCCACCACGATCCAGAGCATCGCACCCACACCCGCACCCGCGGAGTGATCGGCGAAATGGGCTAGTCGGGCCCGGAAGGAGCACAGCGTGGATACTTTGACGGATCACGCAACCGGCTGTTACGTCATAACGACGGCCTCCGCCACTCGCTACTGGCTCGACCTCGACCGACGGCTACTTCGACGTGTGACCAGTCCCGGGGTTCATTCGCCCCTTCGCCTGCGCCAGGACGGCGACGACATCGATTTACTCGAGGTTGTCCAGTGTCACATCGGTCGGCCCATGGTGTTGCTGATCAACTTGAATGTGCCGGGCGTGTGGTTGACGACCCGCGAATCCACCCCCGTTGTCCGCATTGATTCCGTGCCGAAGACGTTGATCCGGCGATGACCGACTACCAGAAGCCGCCCTACGACTACCGGCCCATCAACGCGCTGCCCTACTGGGACGTCATTGGCGAGTTCATCACCTCCGCCGTGACCGAAACCGCAGCAGCAACGGGTCGCGAGGAGCGCTCGCTCTACCCCGCTGCCGTCGCGTTCGTCTTGTGGTGTTGGCAGAGCCGCGGCACGCCACTTGAACGGAAACGCATTTTCCGCCGGGCCACCGTCGAAGAATTCATCCATCTGGCAATGACGAGATACACCAAAGGCAGCAGAGCCACTCACCGGGCAACGCTCTGGCTGATGATCGAAAACCTGAACCCCGCCGACATGAACCGCAGTCGCCGGCCGATCTCCCGGTCGACACCCACGAAACCCTATTCGACCTCAGAAGTCGCGGCGCTCTACAGCTGGGCCACATCGCAGGGAACCGAACATCGGCGGCGAGACGCCATCGCTCTGCTCGCCCTCGGCCTTGGGGCCGGCCTGGCCTCGCGCGAGCTCCTCGGTGTTCGTGTCCGGGACCTCGACACCAGAACCGGCCGCATCCAGGTGATCGTGTGGGAGGGGCGGCCCAGGGTCGTCCCACTCCGGCCCGACTGGGAACGACCCCTCCGGCGAATCCTCGATGACCTCCAGCCCGAGGATTGGCTTTTCCGCCCAGGTCGACTCAGCGCGACCTCCGGACAGGTGACGGACTTTCTCCTGCGCGCCCGCACAGACCTGGACGTTCGCCCCAGTCGTATGCGCGCCACCTGGCTGCTCGACCATCTTCTGAGCGGCACGCCACCCCAGGAACTACTGCGGATCTCAGGGCTGAAAAACCTGGCGGCCCTCGACAAACTAGCCATTTTCACCCCCAGAACGGGGGTAATCCCACCTTTTCCCGAATCACTCACTAAAAAGCTCTGATCAGGCCTTTGGCTGCGCTGCGGTGATCAAGAATGGTGCGATTCAGAGAAATCCGCTGCTGGCCCCGAAAATCCGCCGCACACACACTCTGGGTGACTACAAAAAACCGACTCAACGACAAATTCCTCGCCGACTCCCAGGCCTACGCCCACCTCCGCGCCCTGGACCCAGAACTCCCCGACCACGTGTGGCACGTCATCATCCGCTACCGGCCACAACTCTCGAATGTGCAATGGGATGCGGTGCGTGAGTTCACGATCGTGAACGCCATCCGGATGAAACCCCGCACCTTCGAGACCGTGCGGCGGCTGATGACAATGTCGGCCCGGTTCAACGCCTGGGTATGGACCTCAACGGGCACCACACTCACCGTCGAGCGCGTGTACACGCAGGACCACATCTACCGGTATCTGCAGGAACGTCTCCCCAAGCATTCCAAAGCCCACAGGTGGGGAATCGTTCGTCAACTCGGAACAATCGCCGAAACCCTGGCCGACACCGACGTCACAGGTCTCCCCTCACTCCATCGCAATCCCAGTCGCCGCCCGTTCACCAGCGCCGAGGTCGCGTCCATACACAGCTGGGCGGCAAGCCTCACCACAGCGTTGAAACGACAAAACGCCCAGGCTCTCCTCGGCCTCGCCGGCGGCGCTGGACTGCGCCCAGACGAGATCATCGACATGCGCATCGGTGACGTCGACGTGGTCGACGGCCGAGTCTTTGTGAACATCCCCGGCAGGCATGCGCGCCGGGTTCCTGTAAGGACCCCGTGGAACCGCACCCTGATGCGCAGCCTCGCCGGGCGCACAGATGCCGACGAGTACATCTTCCGCGCCTACCGATTCGAGGAGTACCGGCCCCGCGCCATCCAAACCTTCCTGACCAATCACCCCAGCCGGGTGCGCCCCACGGTGTCACGGCTTCGCTCAACCTGGGTCGTCACCCAAATCGACAATGGTCTCCCCCTGCCAATACTCATGGCCATTGCCGGTTTCAGCACGAGCACCAGCCTCCACGACCACCTCGTGCACGCCCGCCCACTCAACGTCGCTGACTACGTCGGCCTCATCATCGGCGAAGAGGTCGCCCGATGAGCGCCGGCGACATCGACCACGGGTTCAGCGGATACGAGCCTGATCTCGGCGGAATGACGCAAGCGGAAGTCATGGGCCGCGGTCGGATCCACCAGCTCATTGACGACGACACCGTGAAACTCATGGAGAGCCGGGTTCGAAAGACCGGTGTCCTCGAGAGACTGCAGGCATGGAGGGACGAAGATGCCGCTGCGTTCAGTATCGGCGGTCGCCCGTCCCTCATCTCGGAACGCGCCATTCTGACCGGGATGCTGCTGCTGGCTAAGGAGGGAACGGCGATGCACCTGACATGCGTGCGCGACCTGTTGATGTTCCGCCTCAGCGACGCCTCCCGAGAACTTCTCGGGCTGGAGGCCCCTTCAGCAGGCTTTGTCGGCCATATCGCTGAGAAGAACCGCTGGTACGCCAACACCAGCCGGGCCTTTCACCGCATCAACGATCTGATGGACCCCTTCCCTCAAGAACGCCGACACTCGAAGACGTACACCCAAATTCAGGAAATTCTCCGCGCTCACGACGCGGTACTGGCCGACAAACGCAAAGCTCGCCTGGACGAATTCACACAGCTATTCCTCGTCATGACCTTCAACGAGCAGTCACGCGACATCCGTCGCGCCTCCAAGAAGGTCGATATTTCCTTTGACCAGACGTATGTCGGCACCCCGACGACGAAGGGATACTCGCGCAAAAGCCTCGCCAATCGCGTGAAACAAGAGGCCGAAGTCGAAGAAAAGAGGACGCTCAAACCAGGACCTGTTGACGCTTTTGCCGGCTGGCACGTCACTACCGGCGAACGTACCGATGCGGGCACAGGACAAGTCGACCTCACCACTCCCGACAAGAAGGGCGGAACCGCAAATTACCGGTGGGGTTGGGAAATCAACATCGCCGTTCGTGTCGATTCAGAAGCTCCCGGAGACCACAGATTCCCCGGCCTGGCCGTCGCCGCTACCATGAGCCTTCCGAACGTCCGCGTCGCCGAGGAAGCGGTTTCCCTAATGCGGGCAACCAAAGCCCTCGGTTTGGAACCCGGAGTCGGAGATGCCGACAAACAGTACTGGGCGAACTCGACCCCGGAACGGCTTCACGACGATGCGCTCCGTGCAGGTTTCACGCCGTCGACGGACTACCGTATCGACCGCCTGGGCCACCAGGGCGGCGACCACGGCGCCCTCTTCATCGAAGGCGGCACCTATTGCCCCGCCACACCCAAGCCGCTGCAAGACGCGACCAAGGAGCTCCTGGGCAACATCATCGACACGGCAACGTACCGGGAGCGAATCAAGAGCCGCACCGCATTCCAGCTCCACGTCAAAGAGAAGCCCGATGCCAAAGGCCGCGTCGTGCTGCGCTGCCCCGCCCTGGGCCCCAGCCCGACCGTGACCTGTCCCCTACGAGAACTACTCAAGACCGTGACGGACAAGGCCCGCCCCGCAGTCGACGGAGATGACGTGCCCGACTTCGCTGACAAGATCTGTTCTCAGCACTCCGTGTCGTTCGACACTGCAAAGTTCACTCGCACGGCGCAGGCCTTCGAATACGGCACCCCGGAATGGGACAAGTTCCACACCCATGCCCGCAACTCCATCGAGTCGCTGAATCACCAGATCAAGAGCGGCGGAACTGAAGACATCGAATCCGCCAGCCGCCGCCGCGTCCGCGGCTTCGGCGCCGCCCAGATCATCGTCACCATCCTGTTGACGAACTTCAACCTCCGCAAAATCGCGGCCTTCCTCAGCGACAAAATCAAAGACGAAGCCAAGAAGCACGTCCACGGGGAACCCGCTGTCCGTACGATTCGCCGACGGGACCGCGAATTCCACAACCCCTACACCGACACCTACCCGGCCGGCGTGATGCGGCCGGACAAGGCCAAACACCCTGCATCGGATGAGACCGGCGGACCACCGCTAAGGACCTAACCGTCCGACTCAGGAACCGATACTGCCCGAGAGGGCAAACACCCAGCATTCGAGACAATCCGACGCGCGTAAAAACGCCCGAAGACAACCTGAACAGCCGAGATCCCGCACACAACTCAAGAATCGCGACCAGAAACGGACGCGAGAACCCCTTAAACCAGAAATCGCTCCTGAGAAGCCTCAGGAGCGATTTCTTTTTGTTTCGACCGGACCGTTTCGTGAAGAGTTTCGCGAACGGCCCATTGGTCGGGCTGACAGGATTTGAACCTGCGACCCCTTGACCCCCAGTCAAGTGCGCTACCAAGCTGCGCCACAGCCCGCCGCTCCTGCGCGATTTCAACGAGTGGAATCAACAGGAGACAACTCGAATAGCTTACCGCGTCCGCGGAGTGCTCGCGGACACCATCCGTCGTTTGAGCACGGGATCTGCAGACGGGTGGCCTGAACGTGCGGCGCCAGCGTCACGCGGGGGCTGCGCGGCGAATCCGCAGCCGTGGGCGTAGCGTGACCCCATGACTGCTGACGCCCAGTTCAGGATCGAATCCGTCGCATCCGTGCCGTGGGTGGACCTGGAGCGAGTGTTAGGCACCCGCGGAGACCCGGCGGGGTGCTGGTGCCAGTACTTCAAGCTGCAGGGCAAGGCATGGGCGGAGGTCACAACCGACGCGTGCGCCGGGATGCTGCGGGAACAGGTGCGGGCGAGCTCCCCCGGGCCCGGCGTGGTGGCGTATCTCGACGAAGAAGCGGTGGGATGGTGCGCTGTTGAGCCGAAGACCGCGTACCCGCGGCTTCGCCACGAAGGTGGTCGTTCAGGGCAGCAGGCACGAAGCGGACGACGCATCCGTGTGGGCGGTGACGTTCTTCGTGGTGCGGGTGGGGTATCGGCGCCGCGGGGTCGCGGCCGCACTGCTCCGCGCGGCTGTCGAGCAGGCTCGCAGCCAGGGCGCCCGGGTGATCGAGGGGTACCCGGTGGACGTCACCCGGCGGCCGGGGGCGCCGTCGGCGGAGCTGTATCACGGCACGCAGACGCTGTTCACGGCAGCCGGATTCGCGGTGGTGTCACGGCCGACGGAGGACCGCTCGGTGATGGAACTGGTGCTGCAGGGCCGAGCGGCCGCCTCGAGTCAACCGAAGACCTAGCCGGCCGGTGTCGGCGCGGGCGTCGGAGCATTCGTCGTCGCCGCGGGTGCAGGAACGACGGGTGCAGGAGCGAGCGGCGCAGGCACGACCGGCGCCGGCGGCGGGGTCGCCAGGAGGGCGGCCACCTCGGCTGCGCTGAGCGGGGTCCACGGGGAACCGTCGGGGTTCGAGAAGGCCGCCTCGGGGCTTTCGGCCTGGTTCCACCACTTGGCCTCGAAGGGCGCTCCACCCAGCAGGATCCGGTCGCCCTTCTGGTAGGTGGCGGCGCCGTCCCAGCTCGGGTAGGTGCCGGCCGGCAGGGAGGGCGCCTGGATCGGCTTCTCCCCCGGCAGCACCGGGCCGATCAACGTCCACGGCGTCTCCCACGCGTTCAGAACGGGGTTGTCGGGCAGGTCGCCGCGCGTCCACCACTTGGCCTGGTACACGTTGCGGTGCCAGACGATCTTGGTTTCGGACAGGTAGGAGGCCTCCGCGGCCCAGATCGGGTACGGGCTGGTCTCCGGGTCGTCGGTGAGGTCACCGATCTTGTCGGTCTCGTCTGTGGTCGTGGTCGACGCGGATGCCTCCGGCCGCCCCGTGAACCCCTTGGCGAGCAGATCGGCGAAGCGGGTCTCGCCCTGGCTGACGCCGCTGCAGGAGTCGGACACCCGTTTGAGGTCGGCGTAGTTCGAGCCGCAGGTCTGGTCGCGGTTCAGCGACCACATCGACATGCGCCCGATTTTGTTCTCCTGCGCGAACCTGCTCAGCCTGGTGGCGTCCTTGAGGCTGAAGACCTCGCTCGGCACGTCGTTCTGGCCGATCATCGGGGTGGCGCCGATCTTCGACCACAGGGTGGCGTCGGTGAGGTCGGTGCCGGCTCGCGCGTACAGGGCGCCTAGCTGCCGGTGGCCGGCCTTGAGGGCGGCGATCGACGCGGTGGCCATGCTGTCGCCCTCGGCGCGGCTCGAGCCGTAGTCCATCGTCATCAGGTTGACGCCGGCCAGGTCCACCCCGGCGTTCAGCATCTGGCTGACGGCATCCGTGCCCTGCTCCGTCATTCCGGCGGGCGCGACCGGCAGGGTGAGCCAGACGGCGAGGTCCTTGCCGTCTTTGCGGCGCTGCTCCTGCAGGGTCTTGATCGCGGTGGCGCGGCGGAGGCCGGCGGCGGTGTCGCTGAGGTTCTCGGCCTCGATGTCGAGGTCGATGGTGGTCACCTGGTAGCGGTCGACCACGGCCGCGTAGGCGTCGACCAGGTTGCCCGGGTCGGTGCACACGGTCGAGAGTTCGTCGTTGCGCAGCCCGCCGAACGAGACCACGACCTGGCCGCCGAGCTTCTCGGTGCGGGCCAGCCGGCGGTCGAGGTCGAGGGATTCCGAGGCCTCGTCGAGGGTGAACGCGGTGCCCCAGGTCGGCACGCAGGGCGCGTCGGTGGCCGCCACGATGAAGGACAGCACCACGTCACGGCCGGCATTCGACGCCGAGGTCTCGAAGTTGAAGGTGGGCGTGGCCGTGACATCCGTGTAGCCGGCGAACCAGGGCGTGTACGCCTCGGATGCCCGGGCGGCGGTCCACATCTGCACGCCGAGGTAGCCGCCCACGCTGAGCACGCCCACCAGCAGCATCGAGAGCAGGACCCGCACCGGGGACAGCCGGCGCGAGGCCCGGGGCGGGTCGGCCTGCACCGCGTCGGCCTGCACCGGCACCGCCTCACTCATGAGGCGACCCGCACGTTCTGCAGGGAATGCCGGTGCACGGATGCCCCGTCCACGCCCGCAGGCACCGCACCCGGCGCGTAGCCGTGATAGATCACCGCGCGCCAGTCCAGCGCCGGTTCCGGCTGCCCGCCGGCGGTACCCGGCGAGGCGGCGCGGGGCTTACGTTCCACGTAGAGCCAGCGGGTGCAGCCGAGCCAGACGTCGACGACGGAGTTCCAGAGACCGATGGTCGCGAGGATCGCCGCACCGGCCAGCAGCAGGTTGAACGCCGCGAAGGCCGCGTTGCCCCAGTTCTGGGCGAGCACGTCACGCCACAGGGTCAGGCCGGAGAACGCGACGATCAGGTAGGGCGTCAGCACGAACAGGAGCGGCGCGGCGGTGCGGTTCTTCACCTTGGGCGTGCGGGCGAAGGGGATCTTCTTGCTCGTGATCGCCTGCTCGAGGGACTTCAGCACCCCGGCCAGGTTCACCGGCAGCAGCACCAGGTTGAAGCCATAGATGCGGAAGATGTCGCTGGCCTTCTAGCCGCAGTAGCGCAGGTCGCTGCCCATGGCGAGAAAATATGGCAGGGCGGCGAACACCACGACGGGGCTGAGCAGCCGGCTGTCGTAGGGGTAGGCCAGCAGGAACACCAGGCCGAAGCTGGCCCAGGCGATCGAGGTCATGTAGTTCACCCGCAGGAACAGCTCGGTCAGGCTGACCGGGTGACCCTGGCGGCGGCGCTCGCGCAGCTGTTGCCAGAGCTTCGGCAGGATCAGCAGCCCGCCGTTAGCCCAGCGCCGCCTCTGCACGATCAGCGAACCGAAGTCGGGCGGGGTGGCGCTGTAGCTGAGGCGTTCGGGGTAGTTCACCAGGGTCCAGCCGTGGGTGCCGAGGTCGATGCTCGACTCGGTGTCCTCGATCACGGTGCGGTCCTGCACGTAACGGCGCACCTCGAAACCGCCGACGGTCTCCACCTCGACGATGTCCTCGAGGGCGCGCTTGCGGATGACGGCGTTCGCCCCCACCCAGAACGTGGCGCCGTAGTGGGACATGCCCTGGTGCAGGATGTGCTGGATGTCGGTGGTCGCCCCTGCGAGCCGCTCGATGCGGGTGGGCGCCCCGCGGAACGACGAGTACGGGGTCTGGGTCACGGCCACGCGGGCGTTGTCGGGCTGCTCGAGGAAGTAGACCAGGCGCAGGCAGTAATCGCGCAGCAGCAGCGAGTCGGCGTCGAGGGTGAGCAGGTAGTCGGAGTCCGACACGACGAAGTCGGCGTCGGCCCGGTCGGCGACGGGACGGAGGATGGTGCCGTCCGGCCCCTCCTCGCGGCGGAAGAAACCGCCCATCAGCCCAATGTAGGCGTTGAGGTTCATGGCCTTGTTCGCCTCGTGCTACAGCGAGGCGTAGAGCTTGCGCTCGAAGGTATCGAGCTCGGCGGAGAAGGTCCAGACCAGGCGGCGGTGGAGTTCCAGCATCCGTTCTTTCGTGGGCGCCGTGTTCTCGTCGGCGGCCGCGTTCAGGGCTGTCGCGGTGAGGGCCAGCTCGGCGGACAGGCCGCCGAGCACCTGCTCGACGAAGAAGGTGTCGACGTGGTCGGTGACCTTCTCGGCGGCCTTCATGCGGTCGAGCCAGCCGGCCGCCCAGGAATAGTGGCCGGCCAGCTCCCGCACGGCCTCCACGGACACCGCGGGGTCAGCGGCCAGCTCGAGCTCGCAGATCAGCAGCTCGTCGCTGAATCGCACCCTCGGTTCGGCCAGCGCGGCCTCGATCTGCTGGGCGATTCCCCGCGAGTAGGCGAGGCGCTCGGCCACGACGGCGTCGGTCGGATGCGGCGGGTCGCCCAGGAGCAGCACGACGCGCAGGGCGGGGTACTCCTGCAGCGCCGCCGACCAGAGTGTGGCCCGCACGACGGCGGGTTCCTCGCTGTAGGACGGCACGAGCACGGTCATCGACCGCTGCTGGGCGCCGAAGTGGCTGTCCAGCTCGGCGCGGGGAACCCGCACGTGGTCGCGGAAACGCTGCAGGGCGCCCTGGCGGGCGACCAGGTACATCAGCGCGGAGAAGGTCAGGAATGTGACCACGACGAGATAGGAGATCGCCTCGGTGGTGAAGCGGAAGCTCTGGGTGCCGTTGTTGAGAAACTCGCGCATGATCGTGTACACGAGGTAGGTCAGCCAGGCCAGCACGGTGACCAGGATGGCGAGGCGCCCCCAGGTGATCTTCGAATCACTGGGGCGGTCGTGCACGATCGGGAGCGGTGTGGTGCTGCGTTCGGAACCGAATTGCCGTTTGCGGGCAGGCGAAGCTAGGGACTTCGTAAGCATGGAGAAGCATCCTCGAGGGGCAGGATTGGAACGATTCGTGCGAGTGGAGGGTCTGGCGAACCTGTGGGGCTGTGGGCACAGACGTGCCACGAGAGATCGGGCACCTCGGATTTCGGGTCCGGTGCCGTGGGGCGTTAGTGCGGGGGGAATGTCAGATGGGTCGTGAATCGAGCTGTGAAAAAACTCGATACGAAAAATGTCGGTGCAGGGCCCGGCAACGTAAAAGACCCCGAACGGGGGTGCCGTTCGGGGTCTTTCAGGTTCGCTGCTGAGGGCTGCGGCTTAGCGCTTGCGCTTCTCGCGCACGCGCATGCTGAGGTTGATCGGGCTTCCCTCGAAGCCGTAGACCTCGCGCAGGCGACGCTGGATGTAGCGACGGTAGCCCGGGTCGAGGAACCCGGTGGTGAAGATGACGAAGGTCGGCGGGCGACTGGAGGCCTGGGTGCCGAACAGGATGCGCGGCTGCTTGCCGCTGCGCACGGGGTGCGGGTGCGACGCGGCGAGCTCGGCCAGGAACGCGTTGAACTTGCCGGTGGCGACGCGGGTGTCCCACGACTCCAGCGCCAGTTCTAGTGCGGGGACGAGCTTCTCCATGTGGCGGCCGGTCTTGGCCGAGATGTTCACGCGCGGGGCCCAGGCGACGTGCGCCAGGTCCTGCTCGATCTCACGCTCGAGGTAGCGGCGACGGTCGTCGTCGATCTGGTCCCACTTGTTGAAGGCGAGCACCAGGGCGCGGCCGGATTCGAGCACCAGGTCGATCACGCGCACGTCCTGCTCGCTGATCACCTCGGTCACGTCGATCAAAACCACGGCGACCTCGGCCTTTTCGAGGGCGGCGCTGGTGCGCAGCGAGGCGTAGAAGTCGGCGCCCTGCGAGAGGTGCACGCGGCGACGGATGCCGGCGGTGTCGACGAAGCGCCACACCTTGCCGCCGAGCTCGACCTGCTCGTCGACCGGGTCGCGGGTGGTGCCGGCGAGCTCGTTGACGACAACGCGCTCCTCGCCGACGACCTTGTTCAGGAGGCTCGACTTGCCCACGTTCGGGCGGCCGAGGATGGCGACGCGGCGCGGTCCGCCGACTTCCTGCTTGGCGACGGCGGAGATCTCGGGGAGTTTCTCGAGGATCGCGTCGAGCAGGTCGGCGACGCCGCGGCCGTGCAGGGCAGAGACTGGCCAGGGCTGGCCGAGGCCGAGCGCCCAGAGGCTGGCGGCTTCGGGTTCCTGACGGATGTCGTCGACCTTGTTGGCGACGAGGAAGACGGGCTTGCCGGCCTTGCGCAGCAGGCGCACGACGGCCTCGTCGGTGGAGGTCGGCCCCACGTTGGCGTCGACGACGAACATGACGACGTCGCAGAGTTCGATGGCCAGTTCGGCCTGAGCGGCGACGGAAGCGTCGATGCCCTTGGCGTCGGGCTCCCAGCCGCCGGTGTCGACGAGACTGAAGCGGCGTTCGTGCCATTCGCCCTTGTAGGTGACCCGGTCACGGGTCACGCCGGGGGTGTCCTCCACGACGGCCTCGCGGCGGCCGAGAATGCGGTTCACCAGGGCGGACTTGCCCACGTTCGGGCGGCCGACGATGGCGATGACCGGCAGGGCCGGCAGGTACTGGATGGCGTCGGGGTCTTCGGTCACCGTGTCGAGGACGTCGAAGTCCTCTTCGTCGAGCTCGTACTCGTTGAGTCCGGTGCGGAGTGCGGCAGCGCGTTGCGTCACCAGGTCTTCATCGAGGTCGTCCAGGCGTGTTACCAGCTCGGTGTCGATGGCTGGGATCATGTCGTCGAAGTCGTTGTTGTTGGTCATGCGATGGCCTCGCGGTAGGTATTGATGACGTCGAGGACCGCGTCAATGGTCGCTTCTAAGTCGAGATGAGTGGAATCGACGGTGGTCACACCGTCTGCGGCGCTCATGAATTCGACTACCTGTGAGTCAGCGCGATCCCTCGATCGCATCTGTTCCGCCACGGTTTCAGCCGATTGGGTCGATATTTCCGCAGAGCGCCTAGCCATTCTAGCCTCCTCGGAGGCGGTGAGCAGTATGCGGATCTCGGCGGTGGGGGCCACCACGGTCGTGATGTCCCGGCCTTCGATCACGATTCCGGTGCGCTTCGAGCTCGCGGCGATCGTGCGGAACAGCTGCGTGAGGTGCGCGCGCACCTCCGGGATGCGGGCCACGGAGCTCACGATCGCGGAGACGGCGGGGTCGCGGATCGCGTCGGTGACATCCGTTTCACCGATCCGGACGAAGTGCTCGTCGGGGGCGATTCCGATGGAGTAGTCGAAGTCGGCCAGGGCGGCCACGACGGCGTCGGTGTTCTCCGCGTCGATCCCCCGGTCGTTCACGAACCAGGCGAACGCCCGGTAGGCGGCGCCCGTGTCGAGGTAGTCGAAGCCGATGCGCAGGGCCGCGGCGCGGCTGACGCTGGACTTGCCGCTGCCGGCCGGTCCGTCGATGGCGACGATGTGGGGGCTTGAGTGACGACCCATATTAACCAGCAATCCGCCAGCCGCGGGCGGCCAGCTCTTCAGTGAGGCGGGAAACGGCCTCGGGGAGTACGGAGATTTCGGCCAGGCCGATCTGGGCGCCCGGCGAATGCTCCAGGCGCAGGTCTTCCATGTTCACGTTCAGCTCGCCGATCTCGTTCAGCAGCCGGGCGATCTGGCCGGGCCGGTCGTCGATCATCACGATGAAGGAGGCGTAGCGGCGGTCCTGGCCGTGCTTGCCCGGCAGCCGGGAGACGCCGGCGTTGCCGCCGGCGAGTTCCTCGGCCACCTTGCGCCGGGCGCCGGGGGCGGCCGGGTCGGCGAGGGCGTCGATGAACCGGTCGAGGTCTTCGCGGTAGGCGACCAGGATGTCGCGCACCGGGGCGGCGTTCGCGCCCAGGATCTGCACCCACAGTTCCGGGTCGCTCGCCGCGACCCGGGTCACGTCGCGCAGGCCCTGCCCGGCGAGGTTCAAGGCGGAGCCGGGGGCATCCGTTAAACGGCGCGCCATGATCGTGGAGACGACCTGGGGCACGTGGGAGATGAGTGCGACGCCGCGGTCGTGCTCTTCGGGCGTCATCTCGACCAGGGTCGCGCCCAAGTCGAGGATGAGGTCGTCGATCGCGGTGGCCTGCTGGTAGCTGATCGCGTCGTGTGCGGCGACCACCCACGGGCGCCCGACGAACAGGTCGGCGCGACCGGCGAGGGGTCCCCCGCGTTCGCGGCCGGCCAGGGGGTGGCCGCCGATGTAGCGGGACACGTCGGCTCCGCGTTCGCGGAGCTCCTGCAGCGGGGCCAGCTTGACGCTCGCGACATCCGTCACGATCGCCTGCGGGTAGGCGGCGAGTTCGCGCGCGACGATCTCGGCGGTCACGTCGGGCGGCACGCAGACCACGATCAGCTGCGGGGCGTCACCGGGCAGGGCGGCGCGGCCGGCGCCGTAGTCGACGGCGATGCTCAGGTTGGTCGGCGAGGCGTCGTCGAGGATGACGTCGATTCCGCGCGCGCTGAGGCCCAGGCCGACGCTGGTGCCGAGCAGCCCGGCGCCCACGACGCGCACGGGCCCGATCAGGCGGGATTCAACCACGTGGGGACTCCTGACGGCCGGCCTAGTTCTTCGTTTCGGCCCGCGACACGGTGAGCAGCTGACCGAGTTCAACCTTAGTCAAATCGCGCGCATCGCCGACCCGGAGGGTGCCGAGGTGCAGCGGTCCGAACTGGCGGCGCACCAGGTCGACGACGGGGTGGCCGACGGCCTCCATCATGCGGCGCACGATCCGGTTGCGGCCGGAGTGCAGGGTGAGCTCGACCAGGCTGAAGCCGTCGCCGGGAGGACTGGTCAGGATGCGGGCCTTGTCGGCGGCGATGGGGCCGTCGTCGAGTTCGATGCCGTTCTGCAGCAGCTGGATGGTCTGCGGCGACACGCGGCCCTCGACCTTGGCGATGTAGGTCTTCAAGACCCCGAACGACGGATGCGCGAGCACGTGTGCGAGGTCGCCGTCGTTGGTCAGGATCAGCAGGCCGCTCGTCATCGCGTCGAGGCGGCCCACGTTGAACAGGCGTTCCTCGAACTGGTCGGTGAACTCGCGCAGGTCGGGGCGGCCGCTCTCATCCTGCATCGAGGAGACGACGCCGACGGGCTTGTTCAGCATCACGTAGCGGCGGCTGGTGTCCAGCTGCACGGCGATGTTGTCGACCATGATCTGGTCGGAGTCGGGGTGGATGCGGCGGCCCAGCTCGGTGACGACCTTGCCGTTCACGCGCACGCGGCCGGCGGCGATCATGTCTTCGGACACGCGGCGGGAGGCCACGCCGGCGGAGGCCATGACCTTCTGCAGGCGCACGCCGTCGGCGGCGGCCTCCGGGTTGGTCGGCGTGCCCTGGGGCGGAGTCCCCGGTGTCTCCTGGTAGTCATTCGTCATGGCAGATCCTCAAATCCGTTGGCACCGTCATTGAGCAACGGCGATATATAGGGCAACTCGTCGAGCGAGTTGATTCCGAGCTGGGTGAGCAACAAGTCTGTGGTGCCGTAGTTGATCGCACCGGTCTCACTATCGGTGAAGGCTTCGGTGATCAGACCGCGGCCCAGCAGAGTGCGCACGACCGAGTCCACATTAACGGCACGAATCGAGGCTACAGCCCCGCGGCTGATCGGTTGCTTGTAAGCGATCACCGCGAGGGTCTCCAGTGCGGCCTGCGAGAGCCGGCTGGGGTTCTGGGTGACCACGAAGTCGGCCACGGCCAGGTCGTGCTCGGCGCGCACGTAGATGCGCCAGCCGCCGGCCACCTCGCGCAGTTCGAAGCCACGGCGCACGGTGCCGGCGAGGCCGTCGAAGTCGGCCACGAGCCGGTCCACGGCCGCGCGCACCCGGGGCAGCGGGGCGTCGACCGCCGCTGCGAGGTGCAGCAGGCTCTGGGGCTCGTCGGCGACCATCAGGATCGCCTCGAGGGTGCGTTCGAGGGCCGGCTCGGCGGCATCCGTGGGCTGCGTGTTCTGCTCGGCCCGGGCTGGCTGGACGGCGTGAGCGTTACTGGTCATAGTCGGCTCCGAGGTTGGCGAGGGTGTCTTCACTCCAGGATTCGGCGCTCCAGTGCAGGCTGAGGTCGCCGAGCGGTTCGAGCTGGTCGAACGAGATCGCGCCGAGCCGGTAGAGCTCGAGCACGGCCAGGAAACGGGCGATCACCATGCCTTTTTGCGGGGTGTCGACGATCAGCTCGCGGAAGGTGAGGGTCTCCCCCGGGCGCAGCATCATTACGATCCAGGCCGCCTGTTCACGGATGCTGACCAGCGGCGCGTGCAGGTGGTCGAGCCCCACGGTGGGCAGCTCCCGCGGGGTGAGGGCCAGCGCGGCGAGGGCGCCGAAGTCGGCGAGGGAGAGGGTCCAGACCAGCTCGGGGGTCTGTTGCCGGAACTTCTCCTCGAGCCGCACCGCGCGCACGTGCCGGGTGGATTCGGTGTCGAGGTGCTCCTGGAACCAGAGCGAGGCGGTCTTGAACGCGCGGTACTGCAGCAGCCGGGCGAACAAAAGGTCGCGGGCCTCGAGCAGGGCGGCGTCTTCCGCGTCGACGAGCTCACCCTGGGGCAGCAGGCCGGCCACCTTCAGATCGAGCAGGGTCGCCGCGACGACCAGGAATTCGGTGGCCTGGTCGAGTTCCTCGGTCTGGTCGAGGCCGCGCAGATAGGCGATGAATTCATCCGTCACCCGGCTGAGCGAGATCTCGGTGATGTCGAGTTCGTGCTTGCCGATCAGGGTCAGGAGCAGGTCGAACGGGCCCTCGAAGTTGCCGAGGGCAACCGAAAATGTCTTCGGAGCGGCCGCGTCAGGCGACGGCGCCACGCTGGATCAGTTCCCGCGCCGCCTGCTTGTAAGCCTTGGCGGCCGCGTGCTCTGGCGCGAATTCGGTGATCGGCACCCCGGCGACGCTGGCATCGGGGAACTTGACCGTGCGGCCGATGACGGTCTCGAGCACGCTCTCGCCGAAGGCGTCGACGACGCGCTCGAGCACCTCGCGGGAGTGCAGCGTGCGGGAGTCGAACATGGTCGCGAGGATGCCGTCGAGCTCGATGGCGGGGTTGAGGCGGTCGCGCACCTTGTCGATGGTCTCGATCAGGAGGGCCACACCGCGGAGGGCGAAGAACTCGCACTCGAGCGGGATGAGCACGCCGTGGCTGGCGGTGAGGGCGTTCACGGTGAGGATGCCGAGCGAGGGCTGGCAGTCGATCAGGATCACGTCGTAGTCGGCGGAGATCTTGCGCAGCACCCGGGCGAGGATCTGCTCGCGGGCGACCTCGTTGACCAGGTGCACCTCCGCGGCGGACAGGTCGATGTTCGCCGGGATGATGTCGAGGTTGTGCACGGACGTCTTCTGGATGGCGTCGTGCGGGTTGACCGATCCGCTCAGGAGCAGGTCGTAGATGGTGGTGACGTCGTGGGTGGGCACGCCGAGACCGGCGGACAGTGCGCCCTGCGGGTCGAAGTCGATGGCCAGCACGCGGCGGCCGTAGCCGGCCAGCGCGGCACCCAGGTTGATGGTGGTCGTCGTCTTGCCGACGCCGCCCTTCTGGTTGCACAGGGAGATGATCCGGGCCGGGCCGTGACTGACCAGTGTCACCGGCTCGTCGAAGTCGCGCTTCGGGCGCCCAGTCGCACCGACTGGTACCTCGTCCAGACCGGGGAGTCGTACCCGGTCATCTTGCTTGCGCGCCACTGAGATGTCCCCGATCCGTCCTGCACCAATCACTGTGTTCGAGTGTACCGATTCACGGGGGCACATTTGGGCAGGGATCGCCGAAAAGGCCGGTCTGCCAGCCAAATCCGGAGGTGAATCCGCGTCTGGGGGGACGCTGTGAACCGGCACAGGGGGCGTCACAGGCTGGTGAGTTAAGATTTCACAGTGCCTCACCTCTCTGCGCCCGTCCCTGCGCCTCTCCGTATCGCGCTCGTCTGCCTGCACACCTCGCCGGGTGCCGAGCCCGGTTCCGGCGACGCCGGCGGCATGAACGTGGTCGTGCGGCACCAGGCCGAGGCCCTCGCCGCCGCCGGGCACCAGGTCGAGATCCTCACCCGGCGCTCCTCGACCGAGCTGTCCGACGTGCAGCTGACCCCGGGGGTCACCCTCCGGTTCCTCGACGCCGGCCCGGCCCGTCCGGTTCCCAAGGGCGACCACGAGGGCTTCATCGACGCGTTCCGGGTGCGGATGGCCGCGCTGGGACCGTACGACGTCATCCACTCGCACCACTGGTTCTCCGGCATGGCGGCCCTGCCGCTGGCCCGCCTGCGCGGTGTCCCCCACGTGCAGAGCTTCCACAGCATCGCCGCGGACGAGTCGACGCCGCTGTCGGCCGGCGAACGCGCCGAATCCCCGGGCCGGATGGCCGGGGAGGCCTGGCTCGCCCAGACATCCGACGCCATCGTGGCGATCAGCGAAGCCGAGGCCGACACCGTCGTGCGGCGGCTCGGCGGGTCGCCGGACCGGGTTGCGATCGTGCTGCCGGGCGTCGACGGGACGCTGTTCCGGCCGACCGGGGTCGCTTCGGCGGCCGGGGTCACTTCCCCTGCCGAGGTCACTTCCCCGGCCGGGGCCTCCTCGCCTGCCGGGGCCTCCTCGCCTGCCGGGCGGGGCTACGCCGTCGTCGCCGCGCGCCTGCAGCCGCTCAAGGGTCTGGACCTCGCGATCGAGGCGATCGCGGCCGTGTCGGCGGAGCTGCGCCCCGAACTCGTGATCGCGGGGGACGCCTCCAGCGACTACGACGGGTACATCGACGAGCTGCAGGCCCTCGCGGCCCGCCACGGGATCGCGTCGGGCGTGCGTTTCGTCGGCCCGCAGTCCCGCGCCGACCTGGCCGGGCTGCTGCGCGGCGCCCGGGTGGTGCTGGTGCCGTCCCACTCGGAAACGTACGGCCTGGTCGCGCTGGAGGCTGCCGCCAGCGGCGTGCCCGTCGTCGCCGCCGCGGCCGGCGGGTTGCGTGAGGCCGTGGTCAACGGGGACACGGGGGTGGTGCTGGACTCCCGGGATCCCGAGGTGTGGGCGGAGGCGCTCACCGGCATCCTCTCGAACCCCGCCTTCGCCCGCCGGCTGTCCCTGGCCGCCCGGGAGCGGGCGGAGCACCTGGACTGGCCGCGCTCGGCGGAGGGTCTGCTGGCGGTCTACCGTTCGCTCGTGGGCCCCGGCGACGAGGGTTGGCGGCACACGCTCCTGAGCGCATGAGCGGGGCTGGCGGCGCTGCTGATTTTGACCGGCCGGGCTTCGGCGGGCCGGATTTTGACGGGCCGGGCCTTCTGGACGGGGTGGCGTCGGTGCTGTTCGTGCACGCGCACCCCGACGACGAGACCATTTCGACCGGCGCTCTGATCGCGGAGCTGGTGGCCCGCGGCATCCGGGTGTCGCTGCTGACCGCCACCCGCGGCGAGCAGGGCGACGTCGTGCCGGGGCCGCTGTCGGTGCTCGAGGGCACGGATGCGCTCACGCACGAGCGCGAGCAGGAGTTGCGGCGGGCCGCGGAGACTCTCGGCATCGCTGCGCGGTTCCGGCTCGGTGAACGTCCCGCGCGGGCCGGTCACCTGCAGCGCCGCGTCTACCGTGACTCGGGCATGAAGTGGATCCGCCCCGGGCTCGCCGGGCCCGCCGACGACATCGACGATGACGCCCTGGTGCGGGCGCCGCTGGCGGAGGTGGCCGCCGATGTGGCCGCGCTGATCGCGCAGCTTCGGCCCGACCTGGTGATCAGCTACGACAACGGCGGCGGCTACGGGCATCCGGACCATGTACGCATGCACGAGGCGACCCTGGCGGCCTGCCGGGCGGAGAGCGCACCGTTCGCCGAGGTCGTGCACGATCCGGCCCCGGACGCGGAGTGGTTCGCCCTCGACCGGCACCTCGCCACGGTGACCGCAACCCTCCGCTGCCACGCCAGCCAGCTCACCGTCGACGGCGCGCACATCGTGCACTCGGGCGGGCAGCGCGAGCCGATCACCCTGGCCGTGGGGCTCCGCGCCCTCTGACCCGGTCTGCGCCGCTCCCACGGGGGCCGCGATAGTTCCCGTTCCGGTCGAGAGTGACCGTTACACCGGGCACTCTCGACCGGAACGGGAACAGTTAGGCGGGGTCTGGCCCCGAGGGCGGGATAGGTGAGACGGGCGGGACGGGCGAGAACGGGACCGGCGAGGCCGGCGGGACCGGCGGGACCGGCGGGACCGGCGGGACCGGACGGGCGCGGGGGTGCGCGGTCGTGTACATGTCGCGGAGGGTGTCGGCGGTGACCAGGGTGTAGATCTGGGTGGTGGCGACCGAGGAATGGCCGAGCAACTCCTGCACCACGCGCACATCGGCCCCGCCCTCGAGCAGGTGGGTGGCGAAGGAATGCCGCAGCGTGTGCGGCGACACGTGCCCCTCGAGTCCGGCCCGCTCGGCGGCGGCACGGATGATCAGCCATGCATTCTGCCGGCTGACCCGCTGTCCGCGGAGGCCGAGGAACAGGGCCGGAGTGGCCTTGCCTCGCCCCGACAGCAGGGGCCTCCCCCGAACCAGCCAGATGTCGAGGGCCGTGCGCGCGAAGCTGCCGACGGGCACGATGCGCTGCTTGTTGCCCTTGCCGGTCAGGCGCACGACGTCGGGCTCGAGCACGTCGTCCACGTTGAGATTGACTACCTCGGACACCCGTGCGCCGGTGGCGTAGAGCAGCTCCAGCAGGGCCTTGTCGCGCAGGTTCTGCACCTCGTCGCCGTCGGTCGCCGCGAGCAGGGCCGTGACCTGCTCGACCGAGATGGCCTTGGGCAGCCGGGTGCCGAGCTTCGGCGGCTTGGACTCGTGCGCGACATCCGTCTCGACCACGCCCTCCTCGAGCAGGAACCGGTGGAAGCCGCGCACCGTCGACAGGATGCGCGCGATCGACGCCGCCGTCAGCGGCGACTCCTCCCGGGAACCCAGGAACCGCACGAACTCGGAGATGTGCTGCGCCGTGATCCCGGCCAGCGCGGCGAGGTCGGCGGCGGCGAGCCAGCGGCCGTAGATCACGAGGTCGCGCCGGTACGCGGCGACGGTGTTGGCGCTCAGCCCGCGCTCGACCGCGACGTGCCGCAAAAAGGAATCCATGGCCGAAGCCACGGCCGGAGCAACCGTCGGAGTATCAGCCGGAACCACGGCTGAGCGCGCAGCCGCAGTCGCAGCCGAAGGCACAGCCGCTGCCGGCACCACAGCCGACTCCCCGCCCGCAGCCGCCGGGGCGGTCACACCTCGTGGTCCCAATTGGTCGGATGCCGCGGCCACGGCGTGTCCGCCGGCGCGAGGCTGCTCCACCCGCGGGCCCGGGCGGCGTGCGCGGCCAGGGCGCCGATCACGAGCGACGGGTTCTGCACCTTGCTCGCCAGGATGGCGTCGACGCACTCGTCAAGGGGAACCCAGCGGATCTCGATGTCGGCTTCCTCCTCGGTGCGCGCGAACACGTCGTCGGCGACCGCCAGGCCGCGGGCCAGGTAGATCCGGATGACCTCGTTGCTGCCGCCCGGCGAGGTGTAGAACTCGCTGAGCATGTCCCAGCGGGTCGCCGTGAGGTCGGCTTCCTCGGCCAGCTCCCGCTGCGCGCCGACGAGCGGGTGTTCCCCGGCTTCGTCGAGCAGGCCGGCGGGCAGTTCCCACTCCCGCACGCGCACCGGATGCCGGTACTGCTTGATCAGGAGTACGCGGTCCTGCTCGTCGAGGGCGAGGATCGCCACGGCGCCCGGGTGGTCCAGGTACTCGCGGATGATGCCCGAGCCGTTGTAGCCGAAGGTGTCGCGGCGCACGTCCCAGACCTTGCCGTCGAAGACGATCTCGGTGGCCGTGACCGGCGCGAACGCGAACTCGTCCGCCAGCGCCGACGGGTCGGATCCGGTGGAGTTGTCGGCGCTGACCGAGGTCTCAGTCACGGCGTCAGACAACGGCCGGGACGTCGAGATCGTCGACGGCTTCGCCCGCCTCGACCTCGAACAGACGGCTCGACTGCTGGCGGTCCAGGGCGGCGCCGATCAGGCCGCGAAACAACGGATGCGCGTGGCTGGGCCGGCTGCGCAGCTCCGGGTGCGCCTGCGTGCCCACGTAGAACGGGTGCTCCGAGCGCTTCAGCTCGACGTACTCGACCAGATGGCCGTCGGGCGAGGTTCCGGAGAACCACAGGCCGGCATCCGCGATCTGGCCACGGAACGCGTTGTTGACCTCGTAGCGGTGGCGGTGGCGCTCGGACGCCTCGGGGGCACCGTAGAGCTCCGCGACGATGGATCCCTCGGCCAGGGCGGCCGGGTAGAGGCCCAGGCGCATGGTGCCGCCCAGGTCGCCGCCGGCGATGATCTCGACCTGCTCCTCCATGGTCGCGATCACGGGGAACTCGGTGTCCTCGTCGAACTCGGAGGAGGAGGCGCCGGTCAGACCGGCCTTGTTGCGGGCGTACTCGATCACCATGCACTGCAGGCCGAGGCAGAGGCCGAGCACGGGGATCGCGTTCTCGCGGGCGAACTTGAGGGCACCGAGCTTGCCCTCGATGCCGCGCACGCCGAAACCGCCGGGAACGCAGATGCCGTCGAGCTCGCCGAGCAGGCGGGCGGCGCCCTCCTCGGTCTCGCAGTCGTCGGAGGCGATCCAGGTGACGTTGACCTTGGTCTGGTTGGCGAAACCGCCGGCGCGCAGCGCCTCGGTCACGGACAGGTAGGCGTCGGGCAGGTCGATGTACTTGCCGACCAGGCCGATGGTGACGGCGTGCTTGGGCTCGCGCACGGCGTCGAGCACCTTCTGCCAGCCGGTCCAGTCGACGTTGGTGACGGGCAGGCCGAGGTGGTCGGTGATGTAGCGGTCCAGGCCCTGGTCGTGCAACATGGTCGGGATCTCGTAAATGCTGGGCACGTCGATCGCGTTGACCACGGCGTCTTCGTCGACGTCGCACATGAGCGCGATCTTGCGCTTGTTCGAGTCGGAGACGGGACGGTCGCTGCGCAGCACGAGCGCATCCGGCTGGATCCCGATGGAACGCAGGGCGGCGACGGAGTGCTGGGTCGGCTTGGTCTTCTGCTCGCCCGCGGCGGCCATGAACGGCACCAGCGACACGTGCACGAAGAAGACGTTGTTGCGGCCGAGCTCGTGGCGCACCTGGCGGGCGGCCTCGAGGAACGGCTGCGATTCGATGTCGCCGACGGTGCCGCCGATTTCGGAGATGATGACGTCGGGGCGCAGCTCGTCGCTGGCCTGCAGGCGCATGCGGCGCTTGATCTCGTCGGTGATGTGCGGGATGACCTGCACGGTGTCGCCGAGGTATTCGCCGCGGCGTTCCTTGGCGATGACCTGCGAGTAGACCTGGCCGGTGGTGACGTTCGCCGCCTGGCTGAGGTTGATGTCGAGGAACCGCTCGTAGTGGCCGATGTCCAGGTCGGTTTCGGCGCCGTCGTCGGTCACGAAGACCTCGCCGTGCTGGAACGGGTTCATCGTGCCCGGGTCCACGTTGAGATAGGGGTCGAGCTTCTGCATGACGACGCGGAGACCGCTGGCCGTCAGGAGATTGCCGAGGCTGGCCGCCGTCAGGCCCTTGCCCAACGAAGAAACGACACCACCGGTCACAAAGATGTGCTTGGTCGTGTCGTCGCGTGCTGAGCCGTCAGAGCGTGCTGAGCTGTCTGAGCTGTCTGAATTGTCCGAGATTTTATTTTCCACCACGGGCTTCGACTCTATCACCTGGGTTCGGCCTAACGGTTGGAGTGGGCAAGGTTCATGAGTTCGCGCGCGTGTTCGAGCCCGCTTTCGGAGTCGGGCAGTCCCGACAGCAGCCGGGCCATCTCGGCTGCGCGTTCGTCGCCCTGCAGCTGGCGAACGCTGCTGGCGGTGACGGAGCCGTCGCTGTCCTTGACGACGCTGAGGTGGTTGCCGGCGAAGGCGGCGACCTGCGCCAGGTGGGTGACCACGATCACCTGCGCGGTTTCGGCAAGCCGGGCGAGTCGGCGGCCGATCTCGATCGCCGCGGCCCCGCCCACTCCGGCGTCGACCTCGTCGAAGACGAAGGTCGCCACCGGGTCGGTGGCGTTGATGACGACCTCGATCGCGAGCATCACCCGGGACAACTCGCCACCGGATGCCCCGCGGGCCAGGCTGCGCGGCTCGGCGCCCGCGTGGGGTCGGAGCAGGATCTTGACGAGGTCGCGCCCGGTGAGCGAGATCTCGGCCCGGCTGTCGACCTCGACGACGAGGGCGGCATTGGGCATCGCGAGGGCGGCGAGTTCGCCGGTGACGGCGGCCCCGAGCGACGCGGCCGCCGTGGTGCGGATGGCGGTGAGGCGGTCGGCGAGGGCGTCCATGGCGGCGCGGTCGGCGTCCGTCTCGGCGCGGAGGGCGTCGATCCGGTCGGTGTCGCTGTCGAGTTCGAGCAGCCGGGCGCTGCCGGTGTCGAGGAAGTCGATGGCTTCGTCGAGGCCGCCCACGTATTTTCGGGCCAGGGCGGTCAGCGCGGCGCGGCGTTCCTGCACGACCTCGAGTTCGCGGGCGCCGTCGGCGTCGAGGCCGGCGAGGTAGCTGGAGAGCTGTGCGGCGATGTCCGCGACCAGGAAGCCGGCGTTCGCGAGCGCCTCGGCCAGGGGCGGCAGGGCGGGGTCGTGCTCCCCGGCGCGCTCAAGCCGGCGTCGGGCGGAGTCCAGCAGGGAGACGGCGTCGGGCAGTCCGTCGGGGTTCTCTTCGGCGGAGAGCAGTTCCCGGGCCTGGGCGGCGGCGAGGCGCAGTTCTTCGAGGTTGCCGAGGCGTTCGGCCCGTTCGCCGAGCGCGTCGTCTTCGCCGCGTTGCGGTGCGACGAGTTCGACCTCGGCGATGGCGGCGCGCAGCTCTTCGGCTTCCAGCCGGCGCTGCTCCTGCTCGTCGACGAGACGGTCGAGGTCGGTCTGGTTGCCCTGCCACCGGTGGTAGGCGAGCTGGAAGAGGTCGAGGGTCTCGGCGAGGTCGGGGCCGGCGAACCGGTCCAGGGCCGCGCGCTGGGCGACGGCCGACCGCAGGCGCACCTGGTCGGACTGCCCGTGCACGACGACCAGGTCGCCGCCGAGGTCGGCGAGCACACTCGCGGGAGCGCCGCGGCCGCCCACGACGGCCCGGCTGCGTCCCTCGGCCGAGACCGATCGGCTCAGGAGGAGCTCCGGCCCGTCGAGGTCTCCCCCGGCGTCCCGCACGCGCTGCGCGACGGCGCCGTCGGCGGGGATCAGCCAGCGGCCTTCGACCCAGCTCTGCGTCTGGCCCTGACGCACGAGCCCCGGGTCGGCCCGGTCGCCGAGCAGCAGGCCCAGCGCGGTGACGACCATGGTCTTGCCCGCGCCGGTCTCCCCGGTTACGGCGGTGAAACCGGGGCCGAGCGGCAGGGTGGCCTCCCGGATCACGCCGAGATCCCGGATCACGAGTTCCTCGATCATGCGGAACCCCTATTCACGGCCGACCGGGCCTCTCCAGCCCGTCACGGGCAGGTTGAACTTGTTGACCAGGCGGTCGGTGAACGGGGCGACGTGCAGCCGGGCCAGGCGCACCGGGACGGGCGAACGGCGAACGATCACGCGCGACCCCGGCGGCAGGTCCTGCACGCGGCGGCCGTCCGCGCAGAGCACCGCGGCCCCGCCGGTGCGGGCGAGAACCTCGACCGCGAGCGACGAATCCGGGCCGACGACGAGCGGCCGGGCGAAGAGGGCGTGCGCGCTGAGCGGCACGAGCAGGAGGGCGTCGAGCGTCGGCCAGACGATCGGGCCGCCGGCCGAGAAGGCGTAGGCGGTGGACCCGGTCGGCGTGGACATGACCACGCCGTCGCAGCCGAAGGAAGAGAGCGGCCGGCCGTCGACCTCGATCACGACCTCGAGCATCCGTTCGCGGCTGGACTTCTCGACGGTGGCCTCGTTCAGCGCCCAGGTCTCGTAGATCACGTCGTCGCCGAGCTTGACCCGCACGGCCAGGGCCATGCGTTCCTCGACCAGGTAGTCGCGGGACAGGGCGCGGCGCACGGCCTCGCCGAGGTCGTCGCGTTCGCTCTCGGCCAGGAAGCCGACGTGGCCGAGGTTGATGCCGAGGAGGGGAGCGGAGCAGCCGCGCACGAGCTCGGCGGCGCGCAGGATTGTGCCGTCGCCGCCGAGCACGATGGCGAGTTCCAGTTCGGTGGTCTCGACGCTCTCGTGCAGGATCGCCAGGCGATCGGTGAGTTCTGGGCAGGATGCGAGCAGGTCGGCCCGCTCCTCGCGGGCCATCACGGGCGCCGCACCGGCGGCGAGGAGCTGCTCGCAGACGGTGACCGCGGCCTCCAGCGAGTCCCGGCGCCCGGTGTGGGCGACGACGAGGAAGTGGCGGGGTGCTTTGCTCATTTCGTCACTCCCACCAGTGCAGTCGTCTGCTCGATCCATTCTGTCGGATTGCTGCCTCCCGTGCTGGTCAGCCAGCACAAATACTCGCGGTTCCCGGCCCCACCGGCGATCGGCGAGGCAATCAGGCCGCGGGTGCCGAGGCCCAGGTCCCAGGCTGCCCAGAGCACCCCGGCGATTGCGTCGGCCCGGAGGCCCGGATCGTGCACGACCCCCTCACGGATGCTGCCCTTGCCGACCTCGAACTGCGGCTTGATCAGCAGCACGAAATCGGCGCCGGGCAGGGCGGTGGCCACCAGCGCGGGCAGAACGGTGGTCAGGGAGATGAACGAGAGGTCGCCGACGACGAGGTCGGCGCGCTGCGGCACCCCGGAGGCGGCCGCGATGGACTCGGCGGTGGCGTAGCGCAGGTTGAAACCCTCGACGAGCACCAGCTTCGGTTCATTGGCGAGCAGAGGCGCGAGCTGCCCGTGCCCGACGTCGACCGCGATCACCTGGCCGGCGCCGCGTTCGAGCAGCACCTGGCTGAAACCGCCCGTTGACGCGCCGGCATCCAGCACCGTGCGGCCGGCCACCGGCAGCTCGAAGACGTCCAGCGCGGCGATGAGCTTGTGGGCACCGCGGCTGACGTAGTGGTCGGTCGCCGCCACCTCGATGGTCTGGTTCTCGCGCACCTTCACGGATGCCTTGACCACCGGTTTGCCGTCGACCGTGACCAGCCCCGCCACGATCAGCTGCGCGGCCACGGTTCGCGACCGGGCCAGCCCGCGTTCGGCGAGGGCCGTGTCGAGGCGCTGCGGCTCAGGTTCGGGCATCTCGTCGGGTACAGGGGATTGGTCGGGCATCTGTCCCTCGGTCATGAGTTCGTCGATCGTGGAACGTCTCCACCCTCGAGGTGGTCGCGCAGCCGGTCGTGCACCTGCACGTACGCGGCTGCGCGCTCCTCCAGGGGCTGGTCATCGATCGCGGCGAGCTGGCCGACGAGTTCGTCGGCCAGCCCGTCCGCGGTCGAATCCTGGTTCACGTCGTCTGTTTTCACGACTTCAACGTTACCGTCCGAGATACAGTCGCTCCGGGACGTTGAGCCCGTAGATGGGGCGACCGGATGCCCAGATCACGGCGCAGGCGGCGCGGAGTAGGTTGATGGCGCCATCCCCCTCGGCCACGATCTGCACGTCGGCGCCCTGGATCCGCACCGTCGCCCCGGCGACCGTGGCGGAGGTGCCATCCTTGGAGAAGACGGTCTCCGGGTACGGTTCGTGCAGCTGGCGCAGATCGTCGAGGATGAACTGCGGCCGGGAGGTGGGGTCGGCGGCCAGGGCCTGCTTGGCCTTGTCGATGCCGGTGAGCACCAGTACGGCCGGGATCCCGGCGCGGTTGGCGCCGAGGATGTCCGTGTCGAGGCGATCGCCGATGAAGAGCGGCTGGGCGGCCTGGAACCGGTTGACCGCCTCCGTGAAGATGGCGACCTCCGGTTTGCCGGCCACGATCGGCAGACGCCCGACCGCGGTGTGCACCGCGGAGACGAGCGTGCCGTTGCCGGGAGCGATCCCCCGGGCGACCGGGATGGTCCAGTCGGTGTTGGTGGCGATCCAGGGGATCTGCACCCCGTCCTCGTTGGGGTGAAGAGCGAAAGCGGCTTCCGCGAGGTCCTTCCAGCCGAGTTCGGGCGAGAAGCCCTGAATCACGGCGGCCGGCTCGTCGTCGGCGGACCGGGTGACGACGAAGCCACCCTTTTCGACCTCGGTGACGAGCCCCTCTCCCCCGACGACGAGGATGCGGGATCCGGCGGGCACCTCGTTCGCGAGCAGCCGCACGGCGGCCTGGGGCGAGGTGACGACATCCGTCGCCGTGGCATGCAGGCCGAGCTCGGTCAGGTGCGCGGCGACGGACCGGTCGGTGCGGGACGCGTTGTTGGTGAGGTAACCGACCCGGGCGGTTTCCGCCGCCCGGTTCAGGCTCTCCACGGCGAACGGGATCGCCCCCGGACCGGTGTAGACCACACCGTCCAGGTCGGCGAGGACGACGTCGACGCCGGTCAGCGGGGTCACCGGCTCAGGCACGCGGCGACGCCTCAGCATCCTGCTCCGCCCCGTCGTCGGGGTCGGACGCGGAGTCGCCCTCGTCGTCGGTGTCTTCGTGGTCGTCGTCGTCTTCCTCTTCCTCTTCGGTGTCTTCGTCGTCGTCACTGTCGGCAACGTCGTTCTCGCTGACGTCGTCGCCGAGTTCAGTTCCCTCGAATTCCTCGTCTTCGTCGTCTTCTTCGTCGATCTCGAGGATCTCCATGGTTTCATCCAGGTCGGTCGTGCCCGAGACGGCCGAGTCGGCACGTTCGGCCCGCTCGTTCCAGAGTTCGGCTTCGTCTTCACGGCCGAGCTCGGCCAGAACCTCGGCGTAGGCGGCGAAGAGTTCGGCGCTGTAGGAGTACGCGGTCTTCGGGTCCAGCTGCGGGATCTGCAGTTCGCTCAGAGCGGCCTCGGTCTCGCCGAGGTCGAGGCGTGCGCCCGACATTGCGATGGCCAGGGCCACCTGAACGGATGCCGGCAGCGAGGAACGCTCGACGGAGCGTCCCAGCTCCAGCGCCCGGTCGGGGCGACCGACACCACGCTCGCTGTCGACCATCAGTGCCAGCTGGTCGTTCGAGCCGGAGATGCGACGGTAGGTGCGGAGTTCCCGCAGTGCGAGGGCGAAATCGCCGGTCGCGTAGGCGGTGATCGCCAGGCTCTCGCGCACCACGGCGATGCGCCCGGCCCGACGGGCGGCGGACATCACGTGGCGGTGGGCGAGTTCCGGATCCTCGTCGATGACGCGCGCGGCCATGGCCAGGTGGCGGCCGACGGCCTCCGCGTTGTCCTTGCTGAGGGTCTTGAGTTCATTGCGGGCGATCCGGTCCAGATCCTGCGACGTGATGTCGTCGGGCAGTTCCGGGTCGTCGTGACGAGGCCGCACGGAGCGGAGCTCGCGCTGCATGCGCTGCTCTTCGGTCATCTCCTCTTCGACGACGCGCGCATCGCGGTCGCCGCGGGCCGGAGCGCCGTCGCGGGTCCACAGCTTCTTGCCGGCGTCGCCGCGCGGTGCACCGGCGCGGTTCGGCGAACCGCCGCGCTGGGTCCACGGCTTGTCGCCGCCCTGCTGGGGGCGGTCACTGCGCTCGGGACGTGCGCCATCCTTGGTCCACGGCTTGCGCTCCGCGCCGCCGCTGGGTCGGTCGCTGGATCGGTCGGAGTTGCCACGGTTGTACGCAGGACGCTCGCCGTCCTTCGCCCACAGCTTGCGCTCCGCGCCGCCACTGGGCCGGTCGGAGTGGCCACGGTACGGAGGACGCTCGCCATCACGCTGCGGACGGTCAGAGTTCCCACGGTACGGAGGACGCTCACCATCGCGCTGCGGACGATCAGAATTGCCGCGGTAGGGGGCACGCTCGTCGCCGCCGGTGGGGCGCTCGGAATTGCCACGGTAGCCGCCCGTGGACGGGCGATCGGAGTTACCACGGTAAGGAGGACGCTCGCCGCCGCTGCTGGGACGCTCGGAGTTTCCACGGTAGGGGGCACGCTCGCCGCCACCGGTGGGGCGCTCGGAGTTGCCACGGTACCCACCCGTGGACGGACGCTCGGAGTTACCACGGTAAGGAGGACGCTCGCCGCCACCGGTGGGGCGCTCGGAGTTGCCACGGTAGGGAGGACGCTCACCATCGCGCTGCGGACGATCAGAATTGCCACGATAGGGGGCAC